>SKJJ01000137.1 GCA_007115975.1 Chitinispirillum sp. | reverse complement strand
TTAGTATTTCTCTTTCTGTTGGCACCCATACCTCCATTCATTTAGCGGTGATAAAGGTATAAAATAAATCGGGTGCCAACACTCTTTTTTCTAACTTTCCACACTTAAGTCAGAATAGCCAATTTCACCAGAACCTGCAAAGCCATCAAAATAGATTGTCTTGAAGTATCGATATTTATTCATTATGACAAGGTATGCTTTTGCGTATGCTTCAATGATCCCGATTTTTTCCTGTGTCCATTTTCCTCCAAACTTATTCATTCTCCAACTCTCCTTTATTTAGAGTTTCAGCAACCACCTACTCCACCATTTTTTTAGACAGAGCAGCAGCTAAAACGATTAAACAACATGAACAGTTTTCAAGAGCGGGCAATCTGCGAGCAGGGAGCGAAAGTAGAAATCGGGCAGTACAGAGTTCGGCCACTTTAGATTTGTTAATATACATATGATAGAGGGGGTTTGTAAAGGATGAAGGCTAAAGGGGGGAGGATGAATTGGGTGGTGCTGGGGTCGGACCAGAATAGATCCGTGTAATTGCCGAAAATAAGCTGCAACGGGCAAACACTTCAGTTTTCTCCCCAAATTTGCGTCTCTTAGAGCCCGATGGGGATGCATTTCATCAAGCTCTAAGAATTTTAAATTGTAACGCCCTCCCCTCGATACAATCAGGCGGACCTGATCACTCGGGGAGCTTATGTGCCGGCACTCTTGATTTATGCCATGGTTCAAAGATGAAGTTACACTCTGAAGGGCTATAATAATCGCTTACCTTAGTGCCTGCACTGCTTGCACTGAGCTTCGTCGAAGTGAGCTCATAGTAACCCTTTTGTTGTGTCAGCAAAATGTTCTTCATGAACCGATGTTGTACCTTAGTCTCTATTTCAAAACACACCGGCAGTACTATTATGAGCTTCTCAACAAAGTACGGGTAGAAGGTGATTGGGAAGCGTGGCTTGATTTCTTTGCTGAAGCGATTATTGTTACAGCGAATCAGGCTGTAAAAACAGCCCAACGGCTACTCAATTTAGCAAGCGCCGATAAAGAAAAAATACGCGCCCTTGGCAGAGCGGCATTCTCAACTCTTCAGGTCCACCGTATCTTAATGGAACATCCCATTGCCACATCTGGTTATCTGGTTGAGAAGACAGGAATCTCTGCTGCAACAGTTAATAAGTCTCTTAATCATTTGATTGATCTTGGGATTGTAAGAGAGCTTACTACCAAGAAACGGAATCGCCTGTTTAGTTATTCCCAATACATTGGGATATTAAATGAAGGAACTGAATTTTTTTGAAAGAAAATTACTGATATGATCATTTGTAACCGGTGGAAGGAGAACGAGGATGGGTCCGGCCATACCGCCCGAAACATCAGGATAATATCTTAGATTGTAACGTCCTCCCCTCGATACAATCAGGCGGACCTGATCACTCGGGGAGCTTATCGATGTATCATTTGTTATAAGTGTAGCTGTTGTGGTGCTCTTCAAGTACTACCCAAAGTGGGATAAATGCTGTGTCCAAATAAACCGCATGGGTAAAACGCGGCAGGTAGGACTGCAGGTGGACGATTCCGATCGGCCAGTCCCCTCAAAAAAGCGGAGTCCTCGCAGCGCTATAAACGAGGGACCGAGGAGGAACGACGAGCCGAAAGGAGGACCGGTAAGTTTACAGTGAGCCTGGTCGAACTGTCCTCGGCAGCCGCCCAAATCATTCATATTCTTAAAGTTTTGTGACAGTCTCTGCTTTCCCTTCTTTAAACTATCCCTAATGTTCCTAATCTGCCAATTTTCTATACGTAAAAAAAAAATAACAACAATTTTAGGAAAATCATTAATTTAAATACTACATACAATCACCTTAAAAAAGGATCTCTAACATGCCCACCCCCCATCTCACCTTCCTCGGTGCTGCAGACTCCGTCACCGGCTCCTGCACACTCGTGGAATACAAAAACACCCGCATACTTATCGATTACGGAACCGTGCAGGGACAGGATCCAACAAAAGTGAATCGTGATCTTTCCCACCTCTCCCCTATTCATGGGATCATCATGACACACGGGCATCTTGACCATACCGGCGAGATCCCTTCACTTGTGCAGGAGGGCTACACCGGCCCAATCTTTGGTCAATATGCAACCTGCGAAATTGCCCGCATAATCTGGCAGGATTCCGCGCGGCTTGGAGGTAACTGTCCGCTGACACACTACGATAGCAGTGCAGTGAAAGAAGCAGAAAAGAAGCTTTTGTATCTGGAGTATGGGGTTCCTTTCAGTGTGGGAGACATTTCGCTGAAATTCTTTGATGCCGGTCACATCCTTGGCTCTTCACACGTGCAGCTTGAGGCCGGTGACAGGCGTATTCTTTTCTCCGGTGATGTGGGCCCGGTTAATACGCCCATAATCCGTGATCCCCGCACCGATTGGAAAGACATCTTCGATACAGTAGTGATCGAGTCGACTTACGGCGACCGCATGCACAGAGATCGTGCCAACACCATAAATCAGTTTGGTCAATTGGTGAAACGGGTCATAGCCCAAAATGGGGTACTGCTTATACCTGCTTTTGCAATCGGGCGAACCCAGGAGATTCTCTTCCATTTAAATACCCTTGTTGAATCGGGCACAATTGCACCTATTCCGGTATTTGTTGATTCCCCTATGGCAAGCGATGTTACATCTATTTACAGAAGATATCGGCAGAATTATGATGAGCAGACCCGTGAACTGATTGCATCCGGAGATCAGCCTCTCCAGTTTAAGGGACTTACCATCACCGATTCCTACAGCCAGTCGGAGTCCATATCCCGCATGCGTCCGCCGTTTATCGTTATTGCAGGCTCAGGGATGTGCAATGGGGGAAGAATAGTGCGGCATCTCAAAACGTTTTTACCCCTGGCATCAACTACCGTAATGATTGTAGGGTATCAGGCCAGGGGAACACTGGGCAGGGCTCTTGTAGAAAAAGCAACAAAGGTAACCATAGATGGTGAAGCGGTGGAAGTGAGAGCAACGGTTGAAACTCTTGGTGGTTTTTCTGCCCACGCAGACCAGGCTGGGCTTATCAGCTGGGCCAGGGCGATTCCGGGCGGAGAGAAAGAGTGGATTGTAAATCATGGTGAAGAGAAGGCATCCCACAGTTTGGCTTCTGAGATTGAGAGATTGGGATTGGGGGAGGCGGTTGTAGCGAGGGAGGGCAGAATTTACAAATGAAGCTGCCCCCCCCCCTCTCACTCACCAACAACAAACTTCTCCCTAAACACCACACCCCTGTACGTCGCAAACAAAAAATAGAGCCCCGGAGCAACACGCCTCCCCCCTACGGTACAGTCCCATTCAAAGTCCATGACAACCGAAGGATCCGGGTGAAACGCCCTGGTCCACACAAGCTTTCCTTCCAAACTTCTTATGGTTACATTTGCAGATGAAAACGGATGATCTGCTGTGCCAACGGAAAATTCGCCCTGTAGTTTACCTCCTCTGGGTACCAGAGTGGGATAGACTTTCAGATAGGGCGTTTCAATTTCATCCCGCCCCATCACGGCATACAGTGCATCGGGCATTCCATACCCATGATAATTATCGATG
>SKJJ01000201.1 GCA_007115975.1 Chitinispirillum sp. | reverse complement strand
CCTCTTTTGCAAATGATTTGTGCCTCCTGACTTTTTCTCTTCGTCGTTAAGGCCCGCTCGTATACCGGTGAGACAAAACGACGATTGTTATATGATTTTCAGTAGTGCCTTTTTACAAATAAAGATCCTGTACAAGGCCTCAGTTATGACAGCGGAAATTATGTTCAGTTTACATGTTCAGTTTACATGTTCGTGCGCACAGTTCGTGCACAGAATATTCCTGCTCTTTTGGTATTTGTATACCAGCACAGAGCTTTTTACGCTATATTACTATTATGAGCGCAAAACGTGTTACCGAATATATCGATTACCGTCTCTATTTAAGGGAATATTATGAGTATGAACGAAAACATACTCACTACTTCTCCCATCGCTATTTCGCCGAAGCGGCGGGTATCAGTTCTTCATCGTTTTTAAGCAGGGTTATCGCTGGTAAACGCAGTTTAACCCGTCCGATGATAGAGAAATTTAGTATAGCACTGAAACACAGTGAAAAAGAAAAAAGCTATTTTAAAAACCTGGTACTTTTTAACCAGGCAAAAACCGCTGAAGAAAAAAGTGAACACTATGTCGTTTTGCGTTCCATGGTAGGTATAGTCAAAGAGACTATTCTCCAAGCCAGTGAATATGACTACTTCTGTTGCTGGTATACTCCCATTATTCGGGAGTTGATCTGTATTTATCCCCTCAATGATGATTACAGTAAAATTGCTCAAATGATACAGCCTTCAATTAGCGCACCACAGGCTCGCAAGGCTGTTGCGTTATTGAAAAAATTAGAACTGGTTGAACCTCAGGATAATGGAGTGTATAAGCAAACGGAAAAGTCGATAGCGGCAGATTCGCAAATAAAAAGTATCGCTGTTCGCTCGTATGTGAATTCAATGCTCAGGCACAGTGTTGATGCATTGCACTCAATGGACAAATCCATCCGCCACATCTCTTCCATGACACTGGGGATTTCAAAAGAGCAGTATAAAACTATTGTCGTGGAACTGGAATCTTTTAAAGATCGTGTAAAACAGATTGTTACTCTGTACGATGATGCCTCAGTGGTGTATGAACTTAATTTTGCATTTTTTCCGGTATCACACACTACTACCAGTAGCGAGGACCTGCCTGATGCTTAGGTGTATACTGTTACTTGCAATACTGTTGCTGAACGTGCTGTTGAGCTGTACAAGTGATATTGGCGGTGGCACAACCGATAGTGGCAATGCATTTACTTTGGCCGGAGTTGTCCGTAACCCGGACGGTAAACCGCAAGCAGATGCCGTAGTCTCAGTTAGAAAGATTGTCATTACTCTAAACCGCGACAGCGTCATCGCTGAATATATAACTACAACTGATAGTGGTGGGAATTTCCAGTTTTCAAGACTGCCCAATGGTGATTACGTTGTGTATACCGAGGATCGCACAGGGAGGTATGTCAGTGAGGTGCTACAGGTTAATTCACCCGAAAACAGAACACTCATCAAAGACACTGTTCAATTACAGCAATCAGTTTACGTTCAGGGGCGTGTTATCAGAAGGGATGATGAAGATATTGCCGGAACGGTGGTATTTATCCCGGGAACCAATTCCCGTTCGTACATCGACTCTTCCGGCGTGTACCGATTACGCTCCGTTCCCCAAGGCAAAAACATTATCTCATTTGTAAGTGGCGTCACCGTGAACTATTTGCCTCTTACCATAAACAAAAGCTATAGTGATACAATACTTTGCAAAGACATAACACTCAAGACGGATACCGGAACTGTTGTGAGAAATTACCACCCCTATGCCACAACACTGTCCAAATCTCTGGCTATTGTGCCCCGGGAATATAAACCAGAATCTGCTCCCCAATGGTATGAGGGAAAAGATATCCAGTCCATTGAGTATTATCAAATGGAAGGAATCCAAAAAGTACCGTATACTCCCGACCCAAAACAGATCCTCTATATTGGCAGATACTCCAATAATGATGTTAGGATGGTTAACAGGCTGGAGCAAAATGGGTATACTGTTTTCCTTATGAGAGATGATATCGTAACTGAAAATGATACCACCGGTATGGACCTGTTATACATTGCAAATTCAGTAGATACAGCAACTATACAGTCACTTTTCAAGATGACACCAATCCCGCTTATGACCGCCGATCACCAGTATCCGCAACTGATCGATATGGCAACGATGCCCACCGAAGGCTATATAACAAGAGCGGTGCGCATTGTTGATTCCACTCACGTACTTGCCGCAGGACTAAGTGATTATGTTCTGTTTGCATCACAGGCATGGAGAGTTCAATATGCGATACCATCACAACAGGCCTATAGTATCGGAGTACATCCAAACGAGCCAGAGCTGAGCTGCATATTTGCATATGAGAAAGGTGATACCATGCTTACCATTGCTGCACCTGCAAAAAGATTGGGGTTTTTCATAGGCACACAGAATTTCAACGTTATGAGAGAAGAAGGCTGGAAATTATTTGATACTGCAATCAGGTGGATGATTGAACCATAAATTACCACTCTTGATAAAATGGTGGTTACTCTCTTCAATTCAGCATTGTACCTCTTACCAGTGCAACATACAAAATCATTCACGTACAACAGTTGCTTAATAACTCGTAACCTGTTGAGTGCTGAAGTCTGCAAGGACTCCAAGCCCAGTTCATCACAATGGTTACATCCTACATCAAATATGATTGCGCAAAGCAGGACCAATACTCCGGTAACGTAATCAATTTTATTCTTGTAAACTGACAGGTAACGGTTAAGCGGGCGCAACCTGCGCTCTTGATAACTTTTTTCCAGATCACGGCACAAAAGAATACCCCATAGAAATCCCTCAAGGGCTCTGATACCGATTTGTATAAAAACAAAAGTATTGTTGTGCACTCTTCGTGCACACTTTTTGCGCGAATCCCTACAATATTTCTGCTATTACACATTTTGTGCAATAGATTAGTACTATGTACATTATCGGCTTGGTTTCAAGTCGTGCATGGTAAGGACGTATTCCAAAAAAGAAAGTGTTTTTTTCAGTGAGCAGGTATTTTTAATCCAAGCAATCTGGATACAATCTATAAACATAAAACAACTATAATTGTTGGATAGGTCTGTTGATTGCGCCACTTCACCAAGACCATCTCTACCATTATCTGTTATTCAGGATAGATTACAGTTGGACATGTATCAGATTTGGTTAATCTGAAAAATCAGTTAGGCCCTGTAAACGCCTATATATCAGGGACAACGTAAAGCACAATGCGAAATTTTGTTTAATCTAGATAGCTGGAGGGAAGGATGAGACGGATTCACAGTATTAAATATTTACTGAAATTCAGTAGTAAAAACATGTCTCGTTTAATAACGATTTTGATTTTGATCGGGATTACAGTTAGTGACGTTTTTCCCAGACCAACCGTTATCACCGGATTGATCACCTTTCGAGGTCGTCCCAGGAATAATAAAACCGCATGGGGGGTTAAATTTCTGGTAGATGGAAAGTGGAGCTATCTTCAAGATAAAGGAGATCCTCTTTCTGCATCCAGAATTATGGCCAGGATTCAGGATGCCGGTGTGGATGCGATCTATCATGATTTGACAAACTGGCAATCTAAGGACATATATGAACATGGGCCTAATTACTGGGCGTCCAGTGCCGATGAACTTCCCGTTATT
>SKJJ01000038.1 GCA_007115975.1 Chitinispirillum sp. | reverse complement strand
TGAATATCCTTCGATACATGACCCAGAGCGTGCATGCATGCCACCGGATCAGCCCTATCCCAGATGGTTGCACGGGTCCGTCTCAGGCAATATGGACTTATTCCCTTACCGTGGAGCCCTGTACGTTTAATGGCATTGGTAAAATGTTGACCCAATGTCGGAGCGAGGTCCTTTGTTTTTAGGGCCAGGGAAAACGAGATCCGTGGTATTTTTCATCCCGATAGATTTGAACATTTTTATAAGACGGGGCGATACCGGAACAGTGTGCGCCTTACCTGTTTTCTCCTTAAACACAATACCACCATCAACTGAGTCTGCGGAAGGGACATTGATAGACCAAAAGTCTCTCCCAAAGTGTTCCAGCCAGTGCCAGCGCATGTGGAAAACCTCCACCGGCCTCATTCCGGTCTCATACAATGTTAGCGCTATCGGTTTAACACGATCTGCGATTTCATTACATATAGGGTATTCCACTGAAATTCGTTTTACCACAGGCACATTGCAGCTGAAGCTGAGGGGTGTTGATTGTGCAAAAAGATGTCTGAAGCCCCGTTATCTATCCCCTGCCCGTTTTCCAATGAAACTGATCTTCACCACCGCAGTTACCACCTACAAATGTATCCTTCATTTCGTGTTCTGCAAATGAGAGAATTACTGCGGTAACAATACTATCTTCCGGGTATAAAGAGCGTATCGGTGCTCTCCAGATCCTCTATGGCGGCACCAGTCTCGTATCTTCTGTTGAACATTCTCAGCACTATACGGTAGTCCCCCTCCTGCAGATTTCGTGCGTACACTCTGCCGTGGACATTGGTGTGGCCATAGTAGAGGATCTCTTTTTCTTTTCCCATGATTGTCACTTCGCACCCGGAAGCCAGCCGGTAAGTAAACCCGTCATCGAACAGTACAACAAGATGTTTTCCCCAACTGGATAAAACAATTATTATGATAAACAGTACCAGTAGTTTTGATCTATTTTTACTCATGGGCGACCTCTTCTTTGATCTGTTTTCATTGATACCAAACGGGGCTCTGATAATAAACAGATCAAACAGCGTACCGGATCGGGGAACCGTCACGATTTTTTCAGAAGGTAATAAGATGCTTGATTTTATCGCGGACAGAGCAATCTATGAATCGGTGATTCTGGAGCGTATCCCCTCCAGCACAAAATTCCTCTGGCTTGCCACCAGTGATCTCAAGGATCTGTTTGTGCACAAAGACACAAAAATGGTGCCCTTTTTGGAAGTTTTATCTGATCTTATAGAAAATGGTGTGATGGTGCGACTCGTTCACGCCAAAGAGCCAGGACCCGCTTTCAGAACCGATTTCGACCGCTACCCCTCACTGATAGGCGGCCTCGAACGCCTCCTGTGCCCAAGAGTGCACTTCAAAACGGTGGTAATAGACGGGGTGTTTGCCTACTCCGGAAGCGCCAACCTTACCGGGGCAGGAATGGGGGCAAAAAGCCCGCTTCGCAGAAATTTCGAAAATGGAATCATTACCGATGAGCCGGATCTGATAAAAAAGATAATGGATCAGTTTGACAGCGTCTGGATGGGACAGTTTTGTGACCGTTGCGCAAGGACGCAGTTTTGTCCAGACCGACAGGATATGGTGTGAATTCAAAGGTATGCTATTGAGCGAGTCTAAACAAAACGCGTAGGGGCGCCGAGAAGCTCAGAGGTGAGAGCACAGAGTAGAAGGTTAGTTTTAGGAGGGGCGGGGAAGTTTTTGAACCCTGTTTTTCTGTTACCTCCCCCTTCTCTGCGTTTTATTAATCAAAGATGTACCAATAAGGGTGCAGGATAGATGAAAAAAAACCACTACCCCCAATTTATTGTACTTCTGTTGATGGCTGCAGTTCCTGCGATGGCTTCGGGCAGTAATGACTCATACTATATAATAGAAACAGTGACAAATCTGGTTATCCAACTTGGCATCATAACCGTTATTGTGAGAACGTTGTACCCGGTATTTAGAACGTTAGGGATCCCCTCCGTTTTAGGTGAACTGACTCTTGGGATGATTATCGGGCCCTATCTCCTGGGCGCTGTGCCATTTTGGGGCTTCCCTCAGGGGGTATTCCCACTGGTAACGGGGGGTGCAGTGTCGGTATCTTCTGAACTTTACGGCATCGCCACCATCGCTTCTGTTGTACTGCTGTTTATGAGCGGTCTTGAGACCGATATCACTCTTTTGCTCCGTTATTCTGTAACCGGTGCGATAGTCGGGATAGGAGGAGTTGTCCTCTCCTTTGCCGGGGGTATGGTGCTGGGCAGTCACTTTCTGGACACCTCTTTTTTTGATCCGCGAGTACTTTTTCTTGGCGTAATAAACACTGCCACTTCGGTAGGAATAACAGCAAGGGTGCTCTCTGAGAGGCGTAAAATGGACTCTGCTGAGGGGGTGACAATTCTTGCCAGTGCTGTTATTGATGACGTTTTGGGGATTATTTTACTCGCTGTGGTAGCCAGTCTTTCTGCTGCTGCAGCAACAGGCAGTGGTGCGGAAGGGGTATCTGTAGTTGGAATTGCCATAAGGGCTATACTGGTATGGCTTGGTTTCACTGCTGCAGGGATAGTGTTTGCCGCACCTCTGAGCAGGGCAGTGAAAAAGCTCAAATCCACCGTGAATATGGCGATCTTTTCTTTTGGCATGGCACTGGCTCTTGCCGGGATGTTTGAAAAAGTGGGCCTGGCAATGATTATCGGTGCATATGTGATGGGGCTGAGCTTTTCAAAAACCGATCTCAATGATACGCTCAGAGATACCCTTGAGGTGATTAATGAGTTTTTTGTCCCGGTCTTTTTTGTAGTTATGGGGATGATGGTCAATGTAGGTGAACTGCTCTCGTATGATGTGCTGTTGATCGGCGGGCTGTTTTCTCTGATCGCGCTGGCTGCAAAAATGGTAGGGTGTGGTGTTCCCGCACTGTTTCTGAATTTTAATCTTGTTGGCGCTTTGCGGGTTGGTATGGGGATGGTGCCCAGGGGTGAAGTGGCACTGATAATTGCCGGTATTGGGCTCTCTGCAGGGATAATAGGTGAGCGGATGTTTGGGGCAAGTATAATTATGACGCTTGTGACAACAATTATCGCTCCCCCAATACTGTCCTTTCTGTTTAAACTGGAAAAGAGAGGAACCCAAAAAGAGGTTCGGGTCAGGGAGGTTGTCTCCACTGAGTTCGATTTTTCTGACACCGAGTTCAGTGAAATGCTTATTGCAAAGGTGATTCAATCTTTTCGAAATGAGGGATTTTTCATCAACTCCATCCCTGTTGATGCTCACCTGGTCTACTACCTCAGAAGGGATACTATTCTTATAACTATCGGTTGCAGTGGCAGCAGGTTAGAATTTCAGACTGACCGCCATGATGTGATTTTTGTGAAAACAGTGGTGTATGAAACTCTTGTCGAACTCAACAGAACGATCAACAATATTGAAAAACTGATCCACCCCCGAGCGCATCTCAAGGGATTAACAGAGGATAAGGGGAGAGGGGGGCTGGACATTGTCCGGGTCATTGACTCCTCAAGTATAATTGCTGAGATGAAATCCGCCAATAAAAATGATGCCATAAGGGAGCTGGTCTGCATTTTGTGCAAGGATGGTAAAATCAGTGATAAGGGTGCCGCACTTACGGCTGTGATGGCCAGAGAGCAGTCCATGAGCACCGGGATGCAGTATGGCGTTGCTCTCCCACACGCCAAAACCGTACTAGTGGAGAAGGTAGTGGTCGCGGTGGGTATCTCAAGAGAGGGTATCGATTTTGAGTCGATTGATGGGGAGCCGAGCAGGATTTTCATTCTGGTGCTCTCACCGCTCAATGTTTCTGGCCCCCACATTCAGTTTCTTGCATCAATAAGTGCATTACTTAACAGCGCTGAGGCAAGAGAAGCTCTTTTAGCCTGCAAAACAGAGTCGCAGATTGAGCTTTTTTTAAAGAGTGGGTTGGGGAAAAAGGGCAGAGATTTTCCGGGAAGATAGCTACCAGCTCCAACGGTGAAAGATAAAATAGCCGCAGGTGCAGTGTTCAAGAACAGCCAAAAAAGTGAACAGGTTTTTAGTAATAACTAACTTGAAAGATAGCTGCCAATGAGGGTGAGAATAGGTGATGGCACACTTTTTCACACCATGGGATGTGAAGTTTAAGGGCGCTTTTCCGTGGTGGGACAGGGCCGGTTTTGGGGTATAAAAACCAGGCTGCAGTCACTGCCCGGAGGTGTACTGTTTTGGGTACCACCGGGATACGTTTTGACGGTAAGCTCCAAGTAGCAGTAGCAAAAAGATGAGTGTGAACTCAAGGATCGGTACTCTTTTTTTTGCCTCAAGGGTCATTACGTTTGTGTGTGATCACGATTGCCGCGAAGTGATAAAAACCGGGGGAGCTGTTTGCGGTAATTTATTTTAAACCTGGTTTGTGGAGGCGAATTCATTTTTCAACGAAGAGTGGGCTGGTTAGTGATGGAGAAAAGAAAGATATCGTATTGGTGCGTTTTTATTTTGGTCTTTGCCGCCCGTGCCTGGGCTGCTCCGGTTGCGGGTTCAGAATCCATAATTGATGTCATGGCTGATCTGATGCTTCAGCTTGGGGTTATAATAGTCGTTTCACGCAGCGCACATCTCTTTTTTGAAAAATTTCACATCTCATCGGTGCTGGGTGAACTGGTGCTTGGGATGCTCATCGGGCCCTATCTTCTGGGGTCCATCGGGTTGCCCGGATTTCCCGAAGGAATATTTCCCCTCTACGAACAGAGTTCCATCTCTGTAACACCTCAGCTTTACGGCATAGCTACTGTCGCCTCTGTGCTGCTTCTGTTTATGACCGGTCTTGAGATCGACCTGGCACTGCTTTTCCGGTATTCGGTGACCGGTATTATTGTTGGGGCTGGTGGTGTGCTGCTCTCATTTTTCGGTGGAGCTGCGTTGGGGATGTTTTTCCTTGAGACCTCTCTTTTCGATCCACGAGCCATGTTTTTAGGGGTTATAGCCACAGCAACATCAATGGGAATAACCGCAAGAGTGCTCTCGGAGAAGCGAAAAATGGACTCCCCTGAGGGGGTTACAATTCTTGCCGGTGCGGTTATCGGAGATGTGCTTGGGATTATTCTCCTTGCAATTGTATCCAGTCTGTTTATCGCACTGCGGGGAGGCGGCTCTGAAAATGACCTTTCGGTTCAGGCTGTGGCGATCAGGGCAATACTGGTCTGGCTTGGGTTTACTGCTGCAGGGATCTTTTTCGCCCGTCATCTGAGCAGATTGATGAAAAAGCTTAAATCTGTTGTGCATATCTCGGTGGTTGCCTTCGGGATGGCTCTGATACTGGCCGGGATATTCGAAAAGGCAGGGCTTGCCATGATTATCGGTGGCTATGTTATGGGGCTGAGTCTCTCAAAAACCGATCTCAATGATACGGTCAGAGCTACACTTGACACACTCAATGCATTCTTTGTTCCCATATTTTTCGTGGTGATGGGAATGATGGTCAATCTTTTTGATCTTCTGTCGCTCAACACCCTTTTTGTTGGTGGGGTGTTTACTGTAATCGCAGTATCGGCAAAGATGATTGGCTGTGGAGGCCCCGCTCTTTTTCTCAACTTCAACCGCCACGGTGCAACACGGGTCGCAGTGGGAATGGTGCCCCGCGGTGAGGTGGCATTGATTATTGCCGGAATAGGGTTATCGATGCGGATAATTGATCAGAGTATGTTTGATGCCAGTATAATTATGACACTGGTAACTACCATTGCCGCGCCTCCTCTATTGTCAAAAATGCTTGATTCTGAAAAACGGGGTACAAGAAAGGTGGTGAAGATAAGGGAAACGGTGGCCACGTCGTTTGACTTCTCCTCCTCTGAGCTTAACGAACTGTTTACTTCAAAAGTACTGCAGGCTTTCAGGGGCGAAGGTTTTTTTATTCATGCAATGACAATTTATGGCAATACCGTGTATCACCTCAGAAGGGATGAGATAAGTATCACCATGAAAACAACAGAGCAGATGCTTGAGTTTGAAACTGATGCCCAGGATGTGATATTTGTAAAAACTATTGTATACGAAACACTGCTCGGGTTGAACAGTACTATCACACGGGTAAAAGACCTTATCCGACCGGAGGTTTTTTTAAAGGGACTTACAGAGGAGACTGCCAGAGGGGAGCCGGATATCAGCCGTATCCTTGATTCTCGGTGTGTGATTCCGGAGTTAAAGTCAGATAATAAAAAGGATATTATCGGCGAACTGATGGATGTTCTGTATGTAAATGGGATGGTTTCGGACAGGGAGTCTGCCCTGAAAGCGGTTTTTGAGAGAGAGGAGTCTATGAGCACCGGGATGCAGTATGGCATAGCACTGCCTCACGGCAAGACCGATACGGTAAACAAAATTACTGTTTCGGTGGGCATAGCAAGAAAGGGTGTCGATTTCCAGGCACTGGACGGACAGCCTTCAACAATTTTTGTAATGGTGCTTTCTCCTGTCAATGTCACCGGACCCCATATTCAGTTTCTGGCCTCTCTGTCAGCTCTGCTTAACAGTGCACAGGCAAGGGAGGAGCTACTGAACTCCAAAACTTCAGGGGAGATTTTCTGGTTTTTCAGGAAAAAGCTTGGAAAGCAGTGAAGCGAGAACTGCTAACACCAAAAAGCAGTCACCATTTTTTTCATTCCACCCCGTCCATGCCCTCATGCATGGAAGCAGGAAAAAGATGAAAATTAAAATGATACACCCGCTATGACTTCTGTTGATCCTGAGCAATCTTTTGAATCTTCTTCTCAAACATCATCAGCTCATCCAGTATTTTCTCATAGGTACCAGAAGAGATCCCAATTGTAAGGCCGGAAAAAATTCGCTTGTCAGGAGCAACTGTATCTATGGCATTACTGGCGAGCTTCATAAAAGCCTGATGTACAACATCCATTGCTTTGAAAAACTCCTCCTTGCACACACCGGGATTATCAGAAGTAATTCTATACAACCCATCAGTTGTTTTTGCAATGAGTTTGAGATTGCAAAGCAGCTCAACCGACTCTTTTGCCTGTTTTGATGTAATGGAAGGGGTAACCATGGAGGCAAGCCATCTGAAATCTCCCTTAAATTCATGCATGTCTATAATAGAAAGGATGACACAGTGGTACCAGGTAGAGCGGAACTTATAAAGGTCCCTGTAAAACCGGTTTGAGGTCCCCAATTTTTTCCCATTATAGATACTTCTCAACTCGTAAAGTCGATGGGAGAAAAGCTTTTTTCCGCTGTCGGTTTTAGCCTGGGTAAAGCATATAAGGTGTCGAAGATATTCGGCCTCAAGAGGATTTAATTCCAACCCTTTGGCAATGGCATCGATACGATTTTCACTGACTTTTCTTCTGCCCTTTATGATACTGTAAACCGAACTTTTATCATTGAAACCGCATTTTTTTGCAAGAATCTGATATGAATAGGAGGGGTTAAGACTTTTTTTATGCTCATAATAATCACTTAAATAGCGGCGGTGGTCTTTATACCCGAAGATATCTGACATTGACTGTTCCTGTTGATCTGAAAGCCCGGTTGCTTAAACAGTTAAATAACATGTGCTTAAGCACCGTTCAACTCTTGAGAGCTTTTATCGTGTGCAGGTCTGCACACGATTTCCCCCTTTCACTGTTACCTTGAATCGGGTCTTTTCTTCCCTTTTAAACAACCGCAGACATCCTCGAGCCAAGGGGTGGGGATTTCATCTCCTCGCTGCAAATAGTACACAGCGTTTAACAGTAAGGATGTTGTTCTGAATCGGTTACATCTTTTCCAGGGGGGGGGACTGTTTTACAACTTAGTTTACAAGTAAAATAGCACCACCTCACGATCATGCAGGTTTTTATGCAAAATGCACTACCTCGGTACACCCATAATTTCTAAAACCGGTATGGGTCAGTTGTGAAGAATTTTTATAACTCGGGATGGGAGGGACAGCTCAATTTATCATCTCACGGGTACTCAGACTGCATTAACACACCCGCACACCTGGGGCCTCTCTTTGCGCCACCAGCGCGATATTCCGTAATTCCTGAGTAGACCATCCCGTATGTATGATTTGCGCATCGATGCCTTCGCAAAAACCTGCAACCAGACAATCTGCCAGAACCTCCGCGGTAATGGTTGGTTTAACCTCATCAACGCAGGTACTCTTTCGCTCCAGAAGCCGTTTCTGCAGCTTCCTGTTGTGTTCATCGAGAAGAAGGTACTCAGGCAGCCTCCGGTAGGAACTATCAATAGGAGTGGAGCCGTGTTGCAAAACCCCATACATTGTCCTTTTTTGGGCAGATCCAACCAGTTTTCTGTTACCGACCATCACCTCATCACGGTTGGGGGAGAGAAAACAGGGCAACTTTATCTCCCTTTTTAATTCCCTGAATTCATCGTAGGAATCGTGAGCATCACAAAGAATGGCGCACCGTTTAAACCCCTTAATGATACAGGCGGTGATGATACGGTACGTTTGCGCTATGGTTTTCCCCATAGCTTCGTTTTTTTTTGAAAAGGTGCAACTGTAGGTCAGGTCATTTTGATGCAGGACCGCTCTGCCCCCGGTGGGTCTTCTTACCCACTCAACGCCGTCTCGTTTAACTGCAGCCAGATCCAGAATCTCTTCTGCTTTCTGCATACAGCCGATCGTAATTGAGGGTTTTTCCCACGTGTAGATGCGCAGCGTTATAAGATTATCATCATCACTGCACTTATCAACAAGCAGATTGTCCGCAGCCATGTTAAAAGAGGCCGACCTGTTACTATCTCTTATAATACGAAGTTTGGCTATCATGCAGGAAAAAATACACCCCTTTTAACGGGCCGCACAAAACTATTTTTAATTTTTGTCCTTTTGAACCGATTTATCCGGAGGCCCTGAAAATGAAAAAACTCGCTATTGGTATCGACCTTGGAGGTACAAATCTCAAGGGAATCGTGCTTGGCAGTGATGGAGAGCGCAGACATCTCACCCGTATCCCTACTCAGGCAGAAAAAGGCGGCCAGCAAGTATTGAAAAACCTGCTCAGCCTCATTGGGGTTCTGATCGAAAAGAGCGGTGATAAAGATTCGGTAATTGGCGTTGGTATCGGTACCCCCGGCTTTATCGACAGTGACGGGACAATTCTTGGGGGAGCAGAGAATCTTCCCGGATGGCGAGGAACGCAGGTGTTTGAGCCTATCATGGAACAGCACGGATTGAGGGCTACGGGCGGTAATGATGTAACCGTTGCGGCTTTGGCGGAGTTGAAGTTCGGAGCAGGAAAAGGGGTAAACAATCTGGTCTGCTTTGCACTTGGTACCGGCGTTGGCGGCGGAATCGTAATAAATGGCAAGGTCTACAAGGGTACTCACGGCATGGCCGGAGAGGTGGGGCATATCAGTGTTGAGACAGATGGCCTTCAGTGTTCCTGCGGTCAGAAGGGGTGTGTGGAGATGTACGCCTCTGCCACCGGAATTGTCCGCCTGGCCCGTTATTTCGCTGCCGGAGAAGATTCCCCTCTGGCTCAAATCGCAAAGACAGATCCCGATGCGGTCACATCAAAACTGGTCTATGGACATGTCGCCAAAAATGACTCTCTTGCCCTTAAGGTGCATCACAAAGCCACACAGATGCTGGGAAAAGCCGTTGGCATAACAATCAATACACTCTCTCCCGACAGAGTCGTTCTTGGCGGTGGGGTAATGATGGCCGGGGATGTTATACTCGAAGCAGTTAAAAAATATGCTGCGCGACACTGCTGGCCGGAAATTTTCGAACAGTGCACTATTGTGCCCGCACAGTTAAGTGAAGATGCCGGAGTGCTTGGGGCTGCATCAATGGCCTTTGACGAGTTTCAGTGAATGTGGGTTTAAAACCGTACAACTGCATTGTTGTCTGCGGACCAACTGCATCCGGAAAAACCCGCCTTGGAGTGCAGATCGCCCAGTCTGTTAACGGAGAAATTATCTCTGTGGACTCCAGGCAGGTGTACCGGTTTATGGATATCGGCACAGGGAAAGACCTCCAAGAGTACACGACCGAAAAGGGGTCGGTCCCCTGTCACCTGATAGATATCGCCCACCCCTCAACCATCTACACACTAAGCGATTATCAAAAAGACTTTTACAACTGCTTTGATGATATCATTAAACGGGGCAAAACACCCGTGGCAGTTGGGGGCACAGGGCTCTATCTTGAAGCGGTGCTGAAACAGTACGCGATTCCAAAAGTCAAGGAAAACCCTGTCCTGCGCTCCCAGTTGATTCTTCTGTCTAAGCAAGAGCTTCAAGAGATGCTCAAGCGGGAGGAACCAGATCGGTATGAGAAAACTGACCTCAGTTCAAAGAAGAGAATTGTACGGGCACTTGAGGTTGCCCGCTCAGAAGATGGGCAGGGTGAAACGATTCTCAACCCTCCAAAGATCGATCCCCTGATTCTTTATGTGGTCCGGGACAGAACAATTTTACGGGAAAGAATCGAAAAGAGATTGCTTGACCGGCTCCAAAACGGGATGGTTGACGAGGTCAAAAATCTTTTGGGTATGGGCGTTACCCCCGAACGTCTGCACCTTATGGGAATGGAGTACCGCCAGATCTGCCGTTATCTCCAGAAAGAAATCAGCTATGATGAGATGTTTGTGACTCTCAGGCAGGAGATTTTTCATCTGGCGAAACGGCAGAACACCTGGTTTCGGGGGATGGGGAGAAGGGGTTTGGAGGTGCGGGAGGTTAGGGGGGGTGAAGAACAGGAACAAAACTTTGTTCTGTAGCCGATCCCCTCGATACAGAAAGGAAAACCAGAGAAAGCCCAATGCAGTACACAAGTCAAAGAAACAGACCCGAAAGATACCGTTGAGTATCAAGCATCTCGACATTGCCACTTTTGTGATCGGTGCGAAGGCCACTGATTAACTGAATGGCTGGCATGGAGTATTTGCCGGAAAAATAGATCAGGTTCTTGTCTGGCCGGGTATCCGATGACTTGCACTCCACCAGCCGAACGACCCTCCTTTCGCCGTTCACCACCGCGAAATCTACCTCCCGCCCCTCTTTGGTTCTTAAATAGTGGAGGTGCCACGTCTCACCCAAACAATCAGTGCGGCCCCACAGATCTTTAAGCAGGCTTACGGCTACAAGATTTTCCAGACGTGCTCCCTTACCACCCTTCACCAATCCGGTGTCATAGAAATAGATCTTCGGTTCCTTCAGAAGTGACCGGGCGATATTATGTGAGAAAGGGGTGACCCTGAAAACCAAAAAAAGCGCCTCCAGCAACGCTATGTATTTAAGAACAGTGGCGGGCGAGGACCCAATGTCCCGGGCCAGAGATGAGGCCGAGACCGGAGACCCTACTCTTTCACGGAGAAGATCGGCGGTCAACTGCAAAGCCTTGAAATCAATGATCCTTTGAAAGTCCAAAATATCGTATCTGATTATTCCATCAAGGTACTGCGAACGCCAACGCTGCGCATCCGTCTCCTCTTCCGTTGCAAACGGCTCGGGAAACCCGCCCCGCTGGATAAGTCTCTCCAAAGAGTTATCGACCCCGTCGTGGTACAGCTCCGCAACACCCAACGGCAGAAGACGTTGCCGGAAATATCTTCCGGCCAGCGATTCCCCCGAGCTGGTTAGCAGGTCCATCCGGGCACTCCCTGTCACCAGGATTCGCATGGTCGGCGCACGTGTATCGTAAATTCCCTTGAGGTATACCTGCCAGTTATCCATTTTGTGGACCTCGTCCAATATCAGAAGATCCGTTGAAGGGAGCCACTGTTCCCCCATCATGATCTCACGGTCGGACCGGTTGTCGTAATTGAGATATACCGGTGAAGTAAAATGGGTTGCGATCTCCCTTGCAAGCCAGGTTTTCCCTACCTGCCGCGGTCCCACCAGAATTACCATCTTTTGTTCCAGATCCTTTAGAATCTGCGCACATTGCAATCGTTTCATATGACTAATATATATTCGAATGAAAGAAAGTCGAGACTATTTTTCATTCGAGTTAAAAATAGTCAGTGTGTGTGAAAAGGGTAGGGGGGGGTGCAGTACTTTTCCGGTCCTTGAAACTGCAGCGTGCATCTCAATATCCCAGCTCTCCCCGCACCTTTTCAATCCATTTCACATACTCCTTATCGCTGCTGATACTGTGCTCGTAGAGCCAGGAGAAGAGAGACTTTCGTAGTTTTTCCGGTTTGAGCTTCCCTTCACTTAGATCATCCATATAACTTACAAGCCTTGTAGCTGCCAGTTCGTGATCGGACTGATGGGTGGCAAAGTGTGGGTAGTCATACATTCGCATCAGATGCTCTTCACTGGTGAAATGGAAATTTAGGTAGCGCTCGATCTCCTTGAGGATGGCATTCATCTTTTGGGGGTTCTTCACCACGTTCCCGTCAGGCACGAGGTTAAAAACATTATACAGATAGTTATGCTGCTCGTCCATCTCCGGCAATCCCAAGCGGGCTTTTTCGGGGATTTCCATTTTGCTCTCCGGGTGTAGTGATGGTTTTTGGGTGATTAAATCGGGATTCTGCTATTTTAAACTACAAAGAGGGTACTGTCTGGTACAAAGATATGAGCAAAATAAATTTGTCTGATTAAACGCAGTAGTATGGTATGATTATAACAAATATGTTATATTTACTATGTGAAAACACCCTTTGTCGTTGAAATTCTTGATCAGGCTGAGGATTTCATTTTAAATCAGCCAAAAAAGATGAGAGCGAAGATATACCGCACTATTTGACTACTCGAAAAACATGGCTATGCGCTTCATGAGCCATTTTCAAAGAACCTTGTCTCAACAGAAAAGCTTAAGAAACTTCGGGTGCAGTTTGCTTCCAATATCTGCAGACTGTTCTATTTTCATCATGGGAAGAAACTGTACATTATAACATCCGGTTATGTGAAAAAAAGCCAAAAAGCCAGTTCGCGTGAAATCGGGAAAGCATCAGGAATTCTGAAAGAGTATATAAAGGAGCATGGTCATGACTAAGGGCAGAAAATTTAAAGATCTACTCAGGGAAGAATTAAAAGATCCTGAAATCAGGGAAGAATACGAGAGTTTAGGTGAAGAGTTTGAACTCGCAGATAAGATAATCGAGTTGCGAAAAAAGGCGGGGTTAACACAGGAAGAACTGGCTAAAAGGGTCCACACATCTCAGCCCTCCATAGCGCGGCTTGAATCCGGCAGTTACCGAAACGTGAGCCTCTCTTTTTTGCGCAGGGTAGGGAAAGCTCTTGGGGTTGAGCCGCATGTGGATTTTCGGAGGTTAAAGGAGGTTCGGTGATTAG
>SKJJ01000213.1 GCA_007115975.1 Chitinispirillum sp. | reverse complement strand
CTGCAGAGTTCAGGGTCGCAACACCCAATGATGATGCGGTGATGGCGATGAAAAATCAGGATGGTGATGTTTTGTGCCAGCTTGAAATTCCTAATACGGGTGGTTGGCCCACTTTTACAACTATCAGCGATACAGTAGACCTTGAAGAGGGAAGTCAGACGCTGAGGCTGGAATCGGTTGAAGGACGGTGGAATATCAATTGGTTTAAACTGGAGGCGCTCTCCGGAACGAATGTAAAACAGGTTCAGAATTTAAGTCGTGGTAACCAATTGAGTATCGAGAATGGTGTGCTGCGATACATGCTTTCTGAAAATGCAAATGCTGCAATAGCGGTATATGACCTGAGAGGCAGGATGGTCTTCTCAAGAAAAATTGCCGCTAAGGCTGAAGGCATCCAGTATACAAAAATCCCTGTTGAAACTTTGTCAATTGGAAATTATCTGCTTAAATTCAAAACCGAAAATATTGAACAGGAACTGGTGTTTAATGTGTTCAGGTGAACTCTTTGGTAAGTAAACGCTAAATGTTCAACCTTCTCACTAGTGCAGAAGATGTGACTCTATGGGGCTAAGCCGAACCGGAGAGTCACATCTCCCCTCTTCTCTCAATACAGGGACCACCTGCCTTCAGGTTCCCCCGAGCGAAAACTCTAAATGCAGCCGAGCCAAAGCCAACGTTTGTGTTAAACCAGCCTTCAGGTCTTCAATCTATCTCTATGTTGGCATGGGATACTTGTACTTCAACTCCATTGATCAAGGCCGGATACTTGTTAGGCTTTCTTTCCACATCGTTCAACAACTTTTTTATAGCTGATGAAACGCGTGCCGGTAAAAAATACTACGGTGATATTTTTACTGTTGTGGAATTCTCTTTCTCTGCTTCGTAGCTCAATTTAATCCAGTCCTCTGAACGAGCTACTCCGCAAAACCGTACTTCGTCCATGATACCTGCAAAGTTAAATCCCTCGGCATCATACTCTCTTTTGCCCAGTGTAATACTCTGGACACTACGTAATGGTGGGCCGGGAGGTGGTGTATTTTCGAAATAATTTGCCTGAATACCATCAATGTAAATTCTTAAATCATCACCACTGTATACTGCTGCAATGTGTTTCCAACCGGTTCCTGTAAGTAAATCCGTTATTGCACTACCTGTTCCATCTTCGCTGTAGATCATGAATTGCAGTCGATTGTTACCACTTCTTCCAACATGGGTTAGTAGTGAAAATCCACTCCCGGGAGCATTGGAGCCACTGATCGTGTCTGCCTTAAAATTGTCAACTATATACTGATACTCCTTTGGGGCTGTTTCCCAATCTGTATTCAGCCACAAAGAGAGTGTGAAGGGGCCGTCAAAAGTGAGGTGATCTGGATTTCCAAGGTCAATATTGTCCTCTTTACCATCGAAAAACTGAGCATTGCCGATTATCCCCTTTACCGGGCCCTGGCTTAAATCTTCGAATGCACGCAGTCTGTATGGCGTTGCATCTCTATGATATGAAGGCTGTTCTGGATTTTCATTGAAGTGCCATACGCTTAAGAATCCCGCGCTGGTATCAAAGACAATGTCATTTTGAGAAACAGTGGTGCCATCACTAACACAAAAGAGGTAAATGAACTGGGACGGTGAATTAGCATACACAGTATCGATTTGAACCCATACATAACCACTTTGACTTATCGGATCCCATAGTTCTATTTCGTGTGGGAGTAGAGATCCATCGGGTTTGACAAAACGCAGTGATGATCCGTTTTCATCGGTTTGTGTGTAGTCAAAATTATTGTCATCAAGTCGTACAAGAAGGGGAAAAGAGTACTGGTCGCTGTTGATGTCCGCACCTTCAGGTGAGGTATCGATGAAAATTTTTGATGCATTGCCCCATACCATGTCGCCGATTGTAACACCTGATTCGTCAATTCGTACATCGTTATAGATGACAATTGATCCAACTCCCTCTTTGGCGATGGAGATATTGGGGTAGAGGCCTGGTGGGATTGAACCCATCACAAAAGGACCTGCCTGATGTGCCTTGTCCTTGTAAATAGTTGACCCTTCAAGGTAGATCGTGCCACTCAGTGAGGTCAAACTGTCGGGCAGTTCAAATACTGCGCTTACCGGCTCGCGGAGGGTGTCTGAGACTGCAATATCTGTCTTGCCACTCTCTCTTACCACACCAGAAACAAAAACACTGGTCTTTTTGTCCAGATGCAACGCCTGAATATTGTATTTACCAGCAGATACCTGCTCAAATGAAAAATTCCCATCCGCATCGGTGGTGTCCTTTTCTAAAGGTACTGTCGCTTCATGCGGTTTGTAGTCATGTGGTATGAGCGTAACTTCTGTCTGTGATGCAGGTAACCCATCCGAATTGTATACTGTTCCTATAATGGTCTCAGAAGCGCTGCCTTCACCAACTGAAATTGGTGTCTGATTGCAAAACATAAGAAATATGGCCGCTAACAGTAAAATAGTGATCGAAGATAACCCTGTTTTCATTTTAGAACTTTCCTGCAGTGTGTTTAATTAAAGATAATGTAGCGGTGTCTCTCCAGAAAGAACCGCTGAGCGTTGCTGAAATAGTTTAACCTATAGTTATTAATATAACAGCTTATAAGTACAAGTGGTACATTGTGTTTTTTTTTTGTTGGTGATGGCGTTTTTTGTTGAATCACGAATAGCAGCTGGAAAATGGTCTTGTGCTGTCGGCCATGAGGAGTGGCGATGGTCGGGGGGGAGCGTTTATCGAATTACTAAGTTTATAAATAAAAATTTAGGCCACCCATAAGGGAAAAACCACTCATATTCCTCCTTCGAAGTTTAGAATCTCCCTGGGATTTCTCTATCTTGTTTAGCTTGCTTATAGTGTAAAAGAGACGCGCTGAAAAAGAGACATTTTCGCTGAGGCTCATTACCGCTTCGGTACCAACCTTCCAGATTACCCCCATGTAAAACCCGTTCACATTAATACCACCGTCACCATCGTCCCCGTCACTTTTGTCTTCATGTGAATAGTACATTGTGTTAAGGCCGACACTTGTATAGATGATGGGAGAGACCGTTAAATCGGGAGCAGGGGATAATGATAAGTACGCCGACAGGGGAAACATAAAGGTCCGCTGCTGGCGCTGGGCTATGGAAGTCCCCTGTGAAAGCACGTCCTCTTCAATCACCTGATTCCATAGAAAATCTGCTGATGCACCCAGGGATACCTTCCTGTCAAGGGTGATGCCAGTGGAAAGGGATGCATTCCAGGCCGTAGGGCGGTCCTCACCCCACAAGGCAGTGGGCCATGACGGACCGATACCGACAGAAAGAACCTTCTCTTTTGAATTTGCAGAGAAAGCAAAGGCAATCAATAACAAAAACAGTGCTACTGCTGTAAATCCTTTAGCGGGCATTCATATTCTCCTGATAGTTATTGATAATTATAATAATTGCCCCTCTCTATCGGTGTAAAAGTTTCGTAAAAAACGAAAAATTCCAGCTCATTCAAGCTGGTTTTGATTCCAATTTCCAAGCAACGGATCGTCGAAATAGCACAAGTATATTGTGGTCTTTTAAAATTGGGATTTGGTGACAGATCTTCACGCCCTCACGGCTTTTACCGAACACCATTGGTACACCTTCCCCCCCCCTTTCCTCAAGACCTTTTGGTCATAACCATTCGCCTGCTTAAGCCCCAAAAAAAGGGCTGGTAGGTATTCCTGTTCTCATTTTTCCCCGCAATGACTATTTTATAGGTAAATCAGTTGATATGCTGATAATGTATCTTGAAAAAACCGCACTGCTTGCGCTCCATAGATTGGATTTTATATGTCTTTTGAAAATCTTCGCCCCGACAATATCCTCTCTTCGGTTGAAAAAGCCCTTGGCCTTTCACTTACCTCTCTTATGTCTTCCTTTCCAAGCTATATTAACAGAGTCTATGAGCTTTGTACGGTGGATGGCTCAAGGCTTGTGGCAAAATTCTACCGTCCGGGAAGGTGGAGCAGGGAGGCAATTATTGATGAACACAATTTTATTGCTGATTGCAGTGATGCTGAAATTCCGGTGGTCGCACCTCTCTGCCTTGAAAACGGTGGTACGCTTGGGGAGCATGAGGGAATATACCTTGCGGTGTTCCCCAAACGCTCTGGGCGCCAGATCGAGATCTGTAATGACACGGACTGGGGAAGGCTCGGATCGCTCATCGCAAGAATGCATCTTGCAGGAGATAAACGAAAGGCTGCAGCAAGAATAACCATTGACCCCGCACTTTCAACCAAAAACGATATAGAATATCTCTGTACAAATGTCATCCCCTCACGTTTCATACAACAGTACAGGGATATTGGTAACTACTTGATTGATATAAGTGCTCCTCTGTTTGAAAATGTCGATACCATAAGGATTCACGGGGATTGTCACAGGGGCAATATCATGGATCGTCTTGAGGAGGGGTATCTTCTCATTGATTTTGATGATATGGCGATGGGCCAACCGGTGCAGGATATGTGGCTGCTCCTTCCCGACAGAGTTGATGCCTGCAAGAGGGAAACAGAGCTCTTTGTCCAGGGGTATGAACGGTTCAGATCCTTTGACCGATCATCGATTCGCTGTGTTGAACCCCTGCGTGCAATGCGTATGATCTATTTCCTTTCCTGGTGCAGTCGTCAGGCGAATGATTATCAGTTCCGAACCAATTTTCCCGAGTGGGGGAGTGAGTCGTTTTGGCAAAAAGAGATAAGTGATCTAAGAGAGCAGATCGGCGAGATAGAAAACACTTCCTCCCGTTAGCAACCAGAACCAAGTATCTAAAGGATAGCTCGAGTTTAAAATGAGGTTACTCTGAAAATATATAACGTACTGCCTTATGCGTTGCTGAACTCACGGTTACAAGTTGTACTGCGGGTGTTGTGCCTCATTGCGGGAATTTTGGGCGTTGTCGGCTGCGATACCGGTGTTTTCACCGATGGTGACGGAAATGTTTACACCACAATAAGGCTTGGAACTCAGGTCTGGACCGTTGAAAACCTCCGCACTACAAGTTATATATGCGGAACTCCTATCCCGTTTGTGGAAAACTCTGATGAGTGGACCGGGCTTGGTACTCCCGCTCTCTGTTTTTATGAAAACACTAAAAACCAGGATACCATCGAAAAATATGGAGCCCTCTACAATTGGTATGTTTTGGCTCCGGAAAATCCCCTGAAAATCGCTCCTAAGGGATGGAGAGTGCCCACGGATAAAGACTGGAACATTCTGGAGACGTTTCTCAGTGAAAACGGGTATAATTGGGACCGATCTTTTTCGGGAAATAAGGTGGCAAAAGCGATTGCTGCACAAACTGACTGGAATGAATCAGATGTGAACGGAGCCATCGGGAATAGTGACGGTAGAAACAACCGCAGCCGCTTCTCTGCCTACCCCGGTGGGTACCGCTTTGATAACGGCCTCTTTTATCACCTCGGTAACCGGACCTACTGGTGGACGGCTACAGAGTATATCATTAGCCACGCATTCAATCGCAATATCGATCATAATTTTGATGACCTAAGCAGGCTCAGTGATTCAAAAAGGCTGGGGTTTTCTGTCAGGCTCGTAAGTGATGTACAGTGACAGTTCCTGGTGAAAAAAAGAGCGTGGATTATTACATACACCAGTGTCATTAATGTTACAACGAAATCGATCGTTGGTTTTACATGAAAGGGCTGTTTGGCATCCACCATGCTTCAGGTGCAAAATGATTCTGTTTTTATGTTACCCCATCTTTCGCCTTTTCGCCTCATCTCCTCCCTTCCCATACAGAAAAAAGTGTGGTTGATAAGTGGGCCGGTGCTTATCATACACTCTGTTCTTTCGCAGACCAAACCGTGTTTGATCACCTTTTGAGGCTCTTTTTTTAGTGGCGGTTTTAGCTTTTTACACCTATAATATACCGAATTAAACACATTAAACAGTTATTGTAATTGTAAATGTACCGATCGACTTGGCTAATATTTTATAAGTATAATCCCCGCAAATCATTATATTATTTATAGCTGTACTTCTTAAAACAGATCTGTAGCAGTTTATGCGTCTGTTAAAGTGTACCAACTGTCAGGTGAAAAAAAACGCAAACAATTTACCACAAAAGAGGAGCCTGTTTTGAGCATTAGAAAAAACATCATCACTGCAACACTTCTTTCAATCCTTGTCCTTTGTACCTTCTCCTCTGCCAAAACTCCTGTTGAGCTAAATGGAGCACTTCGTGTAGATGGAAACCAGATCGTGGGTGAGCACGGCAACCCGGTACAGCTCATGGGTATGAGTCTTTACTGGTCAATCTGGGGACCCCAGAAATATTACAACCAAAGAGTGGTGGACTGGCTGGTTGAGGACTGGCGTATTGATGTAATAAGAACCGCAATGGCCGTAGAAAAAAACCTTGGCGGAGATAATCTGGGCTGGATCTATGCCAGGGATCATCAAAACCATTTGGTGGAAGAGGTCATTGACGCAGCTATAAAAAACGGGATCTATGTGGTTGTGGACTGGCATACTCACGAAATCCATACCGAACCGGCAAAAGAATTTTTCACCTACATGGCTCAAAAATATGGCAACACTCCCAATGTTATCTGGGAAATTTTCAATGAACCCATCGATCAGAGCTGGGAAGAGATTGCACGCTACTCAGAAGAGGTAATCAGCGTAATCAGAGAACATTGTAACAATCTGATCCTTGCCGGAACAAGGACCTGGAGTCAGCGTGTTGATGAGCCTGCAGCAAATCCTCTCTCAGATGACAATACCGCGTATGTTCTGCACTTCTATGCCGGTACTCACGGCCAGTCGCTCAGGGAACTTGCAGAAAATGCAATGAACGATGGAATAGCACTTTTCATATCTGAGTGGGGGACAACCCATGCTGACGGTGGAAGGGGTGATGACCGTAACATATATACTGATGAAGCCGATGAGTGGATACTCTGGGCCCTGAAGCATAATCTCAGTATGCTCAACTGGTCATTGGGCGATATCTATGAAGCATCTGCTGCGCTCAACCCTGGTGCACCCGACAGAGCTCGGTGGAATAATGACCGTCATCTCAGTAAATCTGGACAATTCATGAGGCAATGGATCAGGGATATCAATACCGTTAAATATGATAACGGCTCTCCAAGGCTGGTGGTGAGTCTGGACGGCCCAGGAAGTGTAACCGTTTCTCCCGAAAAGGAGCATTTTGATAAGGGTGAAGAGGTAACCATTACAGCTATCCCTGAAGGTAATGCTCAGTTTGTCAGGTGGGGTGGTTCTGTTACCGAAACGGATCAATCGATCACTGTTACAATGGATGGCCCCAAAAGAATAAGAGCAAGGTTTCAGGAAAAAGCTGAGTTCAGGCAACCCGGACTTGTCAATGGGGATTTCTCAAGCGGCAGAAGGCGATGGACATGGTTTCTTTTTACCGAAGAGGATGCTGATGCTACCCTGAATGTCTCCGATAATAAAGCACGGGTGGAGATCAAAAACAAGGGAGCTAACTACTGGAATATCCAGATCTTTCAGGGCCGCCTGAATCTGATGACCGGATACCAGTACAGGCTTACCTTTGATGCAGCTGGGGATGCACCAAGGGATATTATGGTCGCATTTAAACACAATCAGATGCCGCACACCGACTACCACAGTAAAAAAATCTCCCTGAACACTGAGATGGCAACGTATACCACTGAATTTACAATGAAACATGACAATGACGACGATGCAAGAGTTGAATTCAACTTCGGGCTCTTGAGTGATATTCCGGTCACAATATCCAATGTTTCTATTGAAGCAGTTGAATAGACAATGATCAGGGCTCCCGGTTTCAACCCCGGGAGCTCTTGTCTGTTTTGCTCCACTATTGCCCGCCCGCCTCTGGGCCTCCTTGCACCAAAAATCAATAAACGATTGATATAGCACATCCGTTCATAGTATAATTCTCAATAAGAAACTCAAGGGTGTGATAATTGGCAGTTCAGGGAGACACAATGCCCCCAGGTATACAAAAAACGATATGTCTGTTAATTGAAGGTCTGGATGATTCGTATTACTCCCGTATCTGGGATGGAGTATCCGACGAAGCGAAACGGTGTGGTTGTAATCTGCTCTGTTACGAAGGAGGCAGCCTGTTTAAGTCCTGTGTCAATCCCTACGAACATCAGGCAAATCAGATATATCACCATATCGATGTTTCAAAAATCGATGGCGTAATAATGTCGGGAAGCATAAAAGATTTCATTTCAGACACAGAATTCCGCCTCTTTCTCAACCGTTTTGATGGAGTGCCCGTTGTAACCTTGACACCCGCACTGGATGAGATCCCTTCGGTTCTTCTGGATAACACTACGGGAATAAACGACCTGATGGATCACTTGTGTAAGGTACATCACTACACAAAGTTCGTTTTTATAGGAGCCGGGGAGGCGAACGCCGATGCTCGCAAGAGGTTGCAGGGGTATAAAAAATTTATTGCTGATCACCGCCTTGAGAGCGGGGATCACCGTATTCTCCACGGAGACTTTACAAAACAAGGCGGATACCGTGCCGCCAATGAATTCCTTGACAGAGGTGTAATGTTTGATGCCCTTGTGGCCGTTGATGATGAGACCGCTATGGGAGCTATAAGTGCGTTGCGGGAAAGGGGAATAAGGGTTCCGGAAGATGTCGCTGTGACTGGTTTTGACGGAATTGACGAGGGCGAGTTTTCGGCTCCCACTCTGACGACTGTTCGTCAGCCATTTGCTGAGATTGGCAATCGTGCTGTTGGGATCCTTATGGCGATGATGCACGGACAGAATGTGCCACAACGCACCGTGTTGAGTGCCAGACTTATGGTACGTCAATCATGCGGGTGCTTTTTTGATTTCGGAAATACCACCGATAATTGGCCGGACTTGTCAAAGAAACCCGCACCGGAGTTAAATCAGTGCACCATCTCACAAAGAACCAAAATCCTTTGCGCTGCACTTCGGGAACAGGAGTATGAGCTTTTGGATGTCGTCGGGCCAAAAGAGCTTGATACAGTTGCAGAGCTCTTTTTTGATGAAATAGAGGGTAAAAGCCAGAGCGTGTTTCTGCCGGCACTTAACAGAGTGGTAAAATCAATTCTGCTTGCCGGGGAGGAGAAGTTTCAGAAACAGACAATACTAAAGACTATTAAGAAATCCCTTGGAGGGCTGGGGGATGACTACTTAAAAGCAGCCGACAATCTACTGCATGACGGATATAAACTTATCAGTGATTGTGCTGTGAGAGCGCAGGCCCATAAACGTCTTGTTAAAGAGCAGGATGCTGCGTTGATGAGTTCGGTGGGGCTCGCTATCTCAAACTCCTTTGATATACCAACACTGGTACGATCGGTCGAAACACAGTTTGTCAATATGAGGGTAAAGGACCTCTGTATCTGTCTCTATGAGAATAACGATTGCTCAAAAGCAACTTGTTTGTTACAACTTAGCAATGGCAGAAAATATGAGGTTTTGGGCAGGACTGTTTTTAATAGCAGGGACCTTATTTGCCATGGGTTTACAACAACAGATTCTGTGTGGCAGGCATTGGTTCATCCACTGTACTTTAAGGATCAACAGATAGGGTTTGTTCTGTTTAAGGTCGGCTCGTGTAAAACATATGTGTATCATTTCCTCTCTCAGCACCTTAGCGGAGCTCTGCAGGGAGCGTTGCTCATGAAAAAGGTACAGGACCAGGCCCTGGCGCTGGAAGTGGCCAATAGAGAGCTTCGCGAATTAAGGGTACAGGAAAAAAAATATCTGGATGCTATAAAGCGAGAGCTTGAGTTGGGCAGAAAAATTCAGGAAAGCTTCTTGCCCGATTTGCTACCTGCTCCCCGGGGATGGGAGTCCTGTGCACTTTTTTTGCCTGCCCGTGAGGTATCGGGGGATTTTTACGATGCATTTGAAATTGAAAAGGGCAAAGTCGCATACGTCATTGCTGATGTTTCCGGCAAGGATGTGGGGGCTGCTCTGTTTATGTCACTCATCAGAACCCTTGTGAGAGCATTTGCCGGGCAATCTCTTCAGGCTGATGTCGATCCCATGACCGTTATACAGTTTGCAAATCAATATATCACAAAACATCACCACGGAAAAAAAACCGGCTTTAAATATGCCACCATCTTTTTCGCAGTAGTGAACTCTCTCACAGGTGAGCTGACCTATATAAATGCCGGACATAATCCCCCCGCTGTGCTTGGAGTGGATGGGGGAGTGAAAAGATGGCTTGAGACAACCGGACCCGCAGTGGGTTTTGCACAAAATATGCAATTCGATCAGAAAAAAATAACCATCGGTAATGGGGAAATACTCTTTATGTATACTGATGGAGTAACTGAGGCCAAAAATTCTGTAGGTGAGTTTTTTACTGAAAAAAGATTTGCGGACTTGTTGAAAAATAGGTTTAATTGTGTAGCTGAGGCTATCGAACGGGTAAAAAAAACACTGGATGAACACGGGCTTGATACCGTTCCCCATGATGATGTCACGATCCTTGCGCTTAGACGAAAAGGCTGAAACTATATACCCCTAAACAACATCTCCACACTTCTCTACGATACAGTCGAATAGTTGAACGGTTTTTTTATAAAAAAAATGTAACTCCTCTCCACAATTACAATCGAGCAAACGTATAAGTGATTCTCACCATTGCCTCAGGTTACTGCATAGAGCCGGAAAAAACTACATTCAGGAATATTTTTTAACTGGCAATTCACCAAACTCTGAACGTAATTTACTTCTACTCAACGTAACCCTTTGCGGCAGGAGCGTCCCACATGAAAATATTTTTCAAAACAGTGCTCTTCACTATCGTGTTGCCTCTTTCTCTACTTTCAGCAAATACCGCCGCTCTCAACCAACTCACCGGAAGCGGTATGGATGAAGGGGAAGCTATAGCCCTTACCAATGCCCTGCGCGGAGAACTTACCCGCACCGGCTCGTTTGAAATGATGGAGCGGTCTCAGATAAATGAGATCCTTGCTGAACAGGGGTTTCAGCTCTCGGGAGCATGCGCCGATGATGCCTGTGTTGTGGAGATGGGACAGCTTCTTGCCGTGCAGTCTATGTTCATGGGGCATGTGGGAAAGGTGGGACAAACCTATTCTGTGAGTGTACGACAGATAGATGTTGAAAGCGGCAGAGTGATAAAGGATGTAACAGCCAATCACCGTGGTGATATAGATGATGTGCTAACAGATGTGCTGCCTTCGGTTGCCCGACAACTTGCAGGTCTGGAAAAACCGGCTATAATGAAACAGAGAAGAGCGTGGCTGCTTGTGGCTGGCGTTATCCTTGCCGGTGCAGCAATACCCGCCACTCTTTATCTGACTCGTGAATCTGAATCTGAAGGTGGAAACATGATAGAGGTGGAGTGGTAACGCTATGATAAAAAAAGTACTCGCTTATTCGGTTTTGATGGTAGTGTCTTTTCTCTCCTGCACCGGTGATGATATATTGAATCCCAACGGGCCCCGCCTTCTGCCCGCAATCAGCTGGGTCTCAGGCGGTGAGGAGGTCTTTCCAGACGGTGTTGCTACTGTGGTGGTTGAAGTTGCGGTGGCCGGCGGAAAGACTTTTCGAGACAGTGTCGCATTCTATTTTCGTTCTGTTGCGATCGGGCCGGTTCCTGATAACAGTACCGTGACGGTGGTTATCCGTGGTCTTGATCAGCAGGGAACTGTTCTGTTTGAAGGTCGAAGGGAAGGGGTCAAGGTCGCGCAGGAGAATGTGAAAGTAAACATCAGTGCCCAAGAGCTGACCCCCAATCCGCCCGACACAGTAACTGCAGTGCCAGGCGGTTTCGGAATCCGTTTGAATTGGAATGGTGGGGGAAGCAATCGTACCCGCTTTGTTCTGTACCGCCGTCTTATTGGGAAAAATGTTCTGGATTCCCAGGTAATTGACAATGTACACATTCTTCATCTGGACAGCATACCTGCTGATTCGTTCGGTGTTCTTGACACCGCCGGGATGCGGGCCGGACGGACCTTCTCCTACCGTATCTATACAGCAAACAATGCGGGTATTTCCCGCTTGTTCAAGGCCTGTACAGCGGCAATTGCACCAGATTCCTTTTCGGTGGCTTTTTGGGGAAACAGAGGGGTGGATGATCGCTTTGAGCTAAGGGTTGAGGAGGGTGCCGGGGTTCCTGATACTATCCTGCAGCATCCGGGTTATTCCCCTGGAGGCTGGTTTACCGATCCAACGTTTGATAGGCCCTGGGATTTTGACACACCTTTAGCCACTGATACGGCCTTATATGCCAAATGGACTGAGAACAACCATACGTTAACTTTTGATGCTGCCGGTGGAACTGCACCATCACCGCTCACCAAAGGGATTGCCTTCAATACAGCATATGGAGAGCTGGCGACGACCAGCCGTGATGGTTATACATTTGACCATTGGTGTGCGTATACCGACGAGAGCTGTTCGGCTATTTTTGATACCACAATCGTGAGTAAAGATGAGAGCCATTCACTCTATGCACGATGGACAGCCAATGAGTATACGGTAACCTTTGATGCTCAGGGTGGGACAACTCCTGAGCCGGTAAACAGGCAAGTGATTTATGATGACTTATATGCTACCCTTGCTGCCACTTCAAGAGAGGGCTATGGCCTCAGGGGATGGTTCACGGAACCAAGTGGCGGAGTTGAAATTACAGAACAAACAACAGTACAGATAACCGGGGATCAGACACTCTATGCCCAGTGGAATGCCCCTGGAGAGTACAATGTCACCTATAATCTCGGCGGTGGTACCAATAATGTGGGTAATCCTGCATTTTATACGGTAGAAACTGAGAACATTCTTTTCCAAGAAGCATCACGAATTGGCTATAAATTTGACGGCTGGTATCAAGACAATACTACTGCAATAACGGAAATCCCCCAGGGTTCAACCGGTGACAAGACACTCTATGCACGATGGAGTGCCAATGAGTATACGGTAACCTTTGATGCTCAGGGTGGGACAACTCCTGATCCAGTAAACAGGCAGGTGATTTATGATGGGGTCTATGATGCCCTTGCAACTACTTCAAGGGTTGGCTATACTTTCAGAGGATGGTTCACGGAACCAAGTGGCGGAGTTGAAATTTCAGTGGGAACAGAAGTGCAGATAGCTGAAGCCCAGACACTCTATGCTCAGTGGAGTGGGCCCATAGAATATTACATTATCTATAACGTCAACAATGGTACAAATCATCAAGATAATCCTGCAATGTATACAGTAGAAACGGAGCGTATCGTTTTTCAGGAAGCATCAAGAACAGGCTAT
>SKJJ01000044.1 GCA_007115975.1 Chitinispirillum sp. | reverse complement strand
TGGTCTTAATCCATTCTAAATCATGGAACTCTTTCAGAGTTTAGGGACTACGGTCCTAACAGGCACGACTAATATGTGTCTTAATCCATTCTAAATCATGGAACTCTTTCAGAGAGCGGCTTTTCTAACTCCTTTAAATATAACAACTTGCAGACCCGATTTTCAACAACTCTGTTTTTGCTTTACAAACTGTCAATATTCATCATTCAAAAAACGGGCGTTAAATTGTGTAACTCACAACAAATCATTGAGTTACAGAAAATTCATTTAACTACCCCTTTTTGGCTCTTTTTGAGTAGTTGAATTTGGTGCCCTAAAAGTGGTCAAAAACGCCGTTTTTTTGGAATTTCTTCTCAAGATATCGTTGCCGGGGATTTCAAAGAGCGAAATTTTGCTACCTTCTATAGAATACAATCATTGATGCAGGGTGTCAAGGGGTTGGAGGGGGAAAATGTCTGGACTGCAATTTTTGTGATTGATGTCATCCCTCCCCTATCTTTTCCCGGAAAATTCCCCCTACCCACACTCTTTCTTGGACAAACCAACAGCAGTTTCTTTATAACAAGGAGAAAAAATGGTTTACACAATGACTCTTATCGCAGGTTTTGGAAAAAACCAGTTGATCATTATGCCCGGGCACCACAGCAGGCTTGTTTATCAGCTGGTTGACAGTGACAGCATTTCCGTTTATGACATCGCCTACCACTTCAACTACATTATTGCAGCCGGAGCCGATGATTGCAGTAGTGTAAGGGAGCTGATTCTTCATACAATGCGAAAAATAATCGACAGTGACAATGGTGTGGGCAGAAAAATGGCACTTGTAGAAAAGTTAACAGCTGCAAGCGAGATGGTGTACTGCACCAAAAAAATAGCCGATGACATTGGTGAAGACATAATTATTGCCGGTGCAGACTCCCTGGTGACATTGTCTTCTCAGGACATATCCAACCTTGTATTCTCCCAGGAACCGGTCATTTACTCAGAGAATGGTAAGATTGAATTTCCTCAGTCACTTTGCGGTGCTTCAAAGGAACTTGTTGCCGCCAGACTGGTTGTCTGCATGGATTCAATTGTCAAAGAGATCATTAACAACATGGTTCCAAGAACAGAGTCTCTGGAGATACCGCCTGAGATGGTAGAGGAGATTGAAAAACAGATCAGAGAGAAATTCGGCGAGGGAGCTGACGAACTGGAGCAGGAGTGTGAAAAGGAGAAGGAAAACTATGAAGTAAAAAGTTATGATGAGATTGAAAAGAGCCGTGGCTCCAAAAGCTTTGATGCCGTGGGCGTATGCAAAGAGCTCACACCCTTTCGCAGGGTAAATGAACTGGTGTTTCAGGGGCTGACAAGCTACACCGAAAAAAGAGGTTCTGTGGAGGATCTGCTTGGGGCTGATTCAATCGATGAGGTGTTGAAAATAATGGACAACATGGATCTTACTGTGGAAAGACCGGAAAGCAAAAGGGATGAGGACAAAGACAACGACAGGAAAGGGATCTGATGCTTAAAACCAGGTTGATCAACACCACCTTACAGGAGATACAAAAATGAGCAACGGAAAAGAACCGAAGGATTTTGTTGAAGGAGTCGTTGAAGTGGGTGTATGCATAGCAGCCTGTACTTTAGAGCTCGCAGCATATGTTTGCCAGCAGGCAGCGGAAACGGCTGTCGTTTATACGCGCTTTGCAGGATTTCTTGTTGTGGGAACAGTTGATTATATAGGTGACGCATTTAAGAATGATGAAGTTGACGGTTAACTTTTAACGCGGAGGTAAGGATGATAAAGGGAGTGCTTGTGGTCATTGGAGTTGTAGTTGTGAGGCACATTATGGAAGCGATCATGGGGGCATACGGTGAAGGAGGAAAGAGAGAGGAAAATTAACAGAAAGTAATTCTGAAATGAGCAGGCGCTCTGGGTATCAAGGACCCAGAAATAACAGGGTAACACGCGTTTACCAAACAAGCCCTGGCACTCCGCCTCAGCCCCCCACCGGAACCTGATGTTTGACATTCAAACAAATTTTCCCGCTATCAACTTATAGACAGGATAGACAATGAGATAATATGAAATGGGCTTGAGAAAGGTGTATCTGTTAAGAACTGATGCCATCAGCGGACCGATTCGATAATACGCAGCGATAAACATTTTACCGGGCACAGTTTTTGTGAGTCTGGCATCCCTGAACTTTCTATATTCCAGAACAACCGGATGGTATGGATCGCCCATTGTTGCAGTCACAACAAAGCAATCATCGTTTGTATTATTGTTCTGCTTTGTATTTTGTTTTTTGCTGTCTTTGGATGAAAACAATCCCTCGAAAAAAATCACCGCCAGATATATGAGTAAAAGCGGCCCCAGGAAGGGAATGGCCCATGCCAGGAACGGACCAATTCCAATAAAAACAACTAAAAAGATTAACAGTCCGATTATGAGCTGAATGTCTGATTTACTCCACATACGCTAATAAACTCTCCAGCTGCTGAGTTTTTTGAGAAAATCCGCTGAACTGATCTTTAAATATCTGTCGGTTGCGTTATATCCGGAATACGTTGACGAATATCCCACTTTCAGAGTATCCCCGTACTGCTCAATCAGAACAATTGTCCCGACAATCTGATTGTCAGTTACCGGCTCCATCTGGTAGTTGAGTTTCTGGAAATATACATTCACCATCTTTTTATCAGATATATTGCCGCTGCCGAACCCCAGCGGCTGTATTGTACCTTTGTACATCTTTGTGCCCACGTAAGTCATCCACCTTTCGGAAGGACAGAAGTAAGTTCTGCCGTCACAGGTGAAAAAGACTTCATCGTACATCCCGAACTCATCACCGACAAAGGAAAGATACCTGTAGTATGTGGGTACCGACTCATCGTAGTGGATGAATATTCTGTTATCAAGACTGACCCAATAGCCCTGCAGCGCTTCATGATCCAATACATCTCTGCCATGCATATCATCAATGCAGCTCATTAAAACAAACGGTAATGTAAAAATTGCAATCACTTTTGCTCTCATACACTTACCCCGTGCGAATGTTTGGTGGGTGTCAAAAACCTATTTTCCCGAGCATATCTGCGTCTCGACTTCGCTCAACGACCAGTCTCGGCTCACCGAAGTAGAGCCTTGCCCAGGCACCCTCATAGCCTCTGATCGAGTTGATTCCCGAGCTGCCGTTTCGCAGGCTGCACCCCGCCAAAGAGCACCAGTGTGGTGATATCCCGCAGCGCCCGGTCTGAAAGCAACTCCCCATCCTTTACAACCTGTATGCGTGGCCCCTTCTTCCTTACCGTTGCACCCTGCTCGGTTACATAGAGATACGACACGTAGCCACTCCCGCTTTAGATGAATTGTCTGTTTATCTAAAACAGACGACAGGTAGTGGGATTTTTACGGTTTTTTTTGGAAAAAATCATGGGTAGACAGTGCAGGGTGGGTTAAGAGGTGACCGGGAGTTTGATTTTTAATTATGGGAGACTTTTGGGTGGTGAGCCTTATTATATCTGAATTATGGAACTCTTTTAGAGAATGAGGCGGCCTGGTCCCTGTTTTTGGCCGGGGGTTTCACCTGAGTCTTAATCCATTCTAAATCATGGAACTCTTTCAGAGATCTGAAAGCGATATTGATGATGGTAGGAGTTTTGGTGGCGGGTCTTAATCCATTCTAAATCATGGAACTCTTTCAGAGTAAACAAGAAATGGACAGATAGCAAGGCAAAATATTCTGTGGCGTTTTATCCTTTAATGGTCACAACAAATAATCGAGAACAGAAAATTATTGCTAAGGA
>SKJJ01000106.1 GCA_007115975.1 Chitinispirillum sp. | reverse complement strand
GGGTGATAAATGCCCAGTCTCCCTTGCTCTTAGGCGGAACACCGCGCCAGAAACGGTTGTACTTATCAGACTCGGCATTCTCTGCCCCCCACTTATCAAGAGAAAATGGAGGATTGGCAACCACAATGTGGAACTTCATCAGTTTGTCTTTTTCATGCAGCGCTGGGTTATTGAGTGTATCACACCACTCTATGCGGGCACTGTCTGCACCATGAAGAAACATATTCATGCGGCACAGAGCCCAGGTGCTGCCATTAGATTCCTGTCCAAAAAGGGCATAGTCCCTGTCATCAACTTCGCGGGCAGCTTGTATGAGAAGTCCACCGGCTCCGCATGCGGGATCACAGATGCTGTGCCCCGGCTTTGGTCCTGCAAGTTTTGCAACAAGCTCAGTGACCTTAAAAGGGGTAAAAAACTCACCGGCCTTTTTACCTGCATCAGTACCAAACCGCTCAAGCAGATAAATATAGGTGTTTCCAATTACATCTTCAGATACACGGCTGGGAGACATATGTGACGTTTTGTGGTCACCAATCAACCCCCCGGCTTTCTATTAAGTGTCTTCATGGCCTGTTGCGCGATATCGTGTGCGCTTTCAGAATCGATTCCAGCCAAAGACGCAAATCCATCGATATCTAATTCCTTGCCCTCATTGTGGGCATCCATAAGCAACCTGAGGAATTTGTTGATTTTCTCCAGCTCATCCGAACGCGACTCATCTAACGGTTCTGAGAACGAATTCTCATATGGATTCAGTTGAATCTCTTTATCGAGGATTTCCTCAGCAGTGTGCAGCATAGCGATTGTCACTCTGTTCTCAGGATTGACAGGTAAATCATACCCCATCTTATTGAACACCTCGATAAGCTTTGCATAGCCGCGGTCAGTCATAGCCGAAAGGATCAGAAGGTGCTTTTTCTTGTGATAGTAACAAGCTGCAAAATGGGGGAAACTACCCCATCGTTTCACCGACATTTTGTAAAGAGGGTATTTCCTCTCGATCTTAAAAGACTCCTCATACTCATCTGGCTCGAATTCATCCTCATGATATTCTGAACAATTCATTACTACCATATCATCCCTATGAGATGTGAGTGGAACCTCACCACTTCTCCAAAGCATTGCCCATGGCAGAGGGTCACGATCAATGAGGTCGGGTATTTGATTCATGAATACGACCCCACTATCCAGTTGCCGGGCAAAAAAGAGGAGATCTGAGGGGATAATTCCTCTGAAATATGCATGTGGCCCATATGTTTGCCAGCACTTCCCATTGAACCCAAGCAGGTAGAAATACATTTGCATCGACCCATTTTCCTCAAGGCTTCCTGTAAGCCCGGGGGAATAAAGCAGAAATTCTTCACTTGTCAGGACATCAACCATTTCGAAAAAGTTGCGGGCAGGATTACTCCTAATTGAGCAGAAGACAAATCTCCAGGGATTCTCGATTTGAAATGACAAGAGTGCCCTTTCATCATCACTTCGGGAAAGAATCTCAGGATGATTTACATATTGCCGGGCAAATCCATTCTTCCTGAAAAGCCGAAAAGCAACATATTGAGACATCAGGCTGTATGGCCACCCTTCCGGCATTTCTTGCACGACTGAGCGAAATTGACCAAGCTTTCTGGCAAACAGTTTGTCTATCTTCTCCCGTTCAGAGCAGTAGTAGATCAGGAAATCATCCACCAGATCCTTAAACAACCCGCTCTGCTTTTCGCACAGCTTTTCGATTTCATTATAGTCAATCATAGACACCTCTCGTTTACTCCCCTGCTCCACTGTCTTTTTCAAACAACTTTTACTGTTTGCCAAAACCTTATTCCATACCCATAAACGGTCTTACTAAAAGTTCGGGATATATTGTTGAACGGATATAGTCGCCGTATTCCTCAAAAGGTACAAAGGGCAGGTAATTATTTAATTAAAACCATGTCTTCTGAAAATAAATGGAGAACTTAGGGATTAAAAGTAGAGCCACGAGACATTCTCAATTCGGAGTCAAAATGGTAAAGCAAAACGACATCCTCAAAACCGGGAACCTCCTTTGTATTTGTGTGTTCTGAGGAATCCTTCTTGATATACACCATCAACAGGTGCGCTTCCCCCAGTGTTGCCATTGCCGTTATACATTACTGAGTAAACAGGACCACTTGTCCATCCGGCATAGAGCGTAAGGCTTCAAGACAAAAGAGTCCTCTTTCGAAACCCTTTCATTTATTTTCCTTATCAGACCCCTGTGATTATCAAACCGGAAAAATATAACAGATGAAAAAATCAAAAGCACTCTATATTCTATTTGTACTGATCGGATTACTTGCCGGTTTCTCTATTCTTTTTATTCCCGCCATTTCCACTTCCCCCGAACAACCCCCTGGGCTTCTGTACTATACTTTTTTGCACTTTGCAGGGTATCTTTTTTTTGTGGTCTCTTTTATCGAAATCCTCTCGGTCTACATGATACGAGTGGGTTCAAATCCATATCTGATCATATTGTTAAGTGTGGTATCTGCGGTTGCGGCTCTCTGTGTGGATTACTGGATAGGCCGTGTGATGAGCACTCCGGTAATGATAAATCTGATCGGGGAAAAACGATATAATCGCCTACGACACCGGCTGGTCAAATATCGTGATCCTGCACTCTTTGTCTTTAATCTCCTCCCCCTCTCTTCTCCGTTACTTACCGCTGTAGCCGGCATTCTCAGATACGATTTCAGCCGGGTGATACTTGTTTCCTTTTTAGGACTGTTTTTCAAGTATGTGATTCTGGCTTCAGCACTGCTTTTTGTTTTCAGTTAGCAGAACTCTGTTGGGCCATCCAGTACAGACATGCATTATAGACAATGTCTTGCCCGCCCCTAAAGAGTGAAAGCCTAACACTGTTGTGCTCTTTTCTGAATACAAGATCCACTCCTGCTTTACTATACAGAGAGTCTGCAAAAACAGCCCGATGAGAGTGTTTCTCACTGCCGGCAATGTATCTGTGATCCTGAACGCTTAGAGAACCCTCTTCACCAAACACCCCAAAAAGTTTCACAGAGTTCAGGGCAGAGTAAACGGTATCATCGATACCGTGCGCGATATACAATGCTGTTTTCCCTGCATCAATGAGACTATTCAGTTTGGATATCTTTTCCGGCCAGGAACTTTGAATCAAATCAAAATTCAAGATCCCTGAGCTATCCGGCCTGTCCCCCCGGCCATCCTCCGAGCCTAATCCCCAGATACTGACAGCAGCGAACAACTCCGGATAAACCAGCACTGTATAGAGAGCAGCCAGCGCTCCTGACCCAAGACCGGTTATATATACTCTCGAACTGTCCACCGAGGCATGTTTCATGGCATACTGTAGTGCCCGGTACACATTTTCCGGGGCACTTACTGCTGGTTTGGAGCTGCGGCCATTATCGGAACAGTATGATGGATGAATAAAGACCCAGCCGTTTTCAACCGCCCATTTGGCCAAAGCAATGGCCATACTGCCAAAGTGGTATTCACCGTTTGAGTTGAGCACCACAATCAGCGGCCGGTCTCTTTGGGTGGGCGGATTATGCCACTGTGCAAGGTGCATTTTCCGGCAAGATTGCCCGATTACCACTTCCTGTATCTGAGGCACCTCTGTTTCCCACAGCTGTCGTCCGCTGAGCGTAAAAGATGAGTTTGCACTGGAATAGGTAAGGAGGGGGTCCTTAAGAGGGGTGTGGATTTGTTGGTTGTTAATGTTGCTTGTTATGGAGATAAGAACCATGAAAAGCATAGCGGCGATCAGCCTGAGATAGAGCAGCTTATTAGTAACGTTCATAGAGCTATTCCATTTAGCCGGACAGACGACTCCAGTAACTCTATTACTTATAAAAAGCAGATTCCATGCCACAGAAAAAGTGGTTCAACAGAATGAGGGGTGGGGTGATAAGCGCAAGACCGTAACGGGTGTAGAATTTTCCCATCGAAGAGCACATTTTTCCCTTTCAAGAGAGACTTATATGGCAATAGTGGGGTTTCAACGGATAAAAAGGGGCTCCGGCGGTTAGTGGCACGGGGCTTGCTCAAAGAAACAGAACAGCAAGGGTAAAATAAACCAGCGTCAGTAATCGGGAGGAGAGAAGAGACATGGATAAGCTTCAGGAGAAGATGATACATCTGGCGATTAAGCGTTACAAAACAATCTACCCCTGTTCATCCAAGAGTGATCTCTCCCAGTGCTTTACCACCGCAGGCCCTGCCCTTCTTTTCTGGTTTAATACCGAAGACCACTCCACCAAACTGATAAAGGCCGAAAAAGGGATAATACAGCTCTCCTGAATAGTTCACCCCCGCAATGGGGGGGAGTAGGTGAGAAAAAAGCGCAGAGGGCGCTGAGAACAGAACGCCCGGGAGTGCAGGGGTCAAATAAGAGCACAGAGGAACACCAGGATAGCAGCGGGCGCACTCCAGCACCGGAAAAAAGAGGACAAGAAAAGATGAATGACCCCGGAACAGCACCAGGCTCTCCTTGGATCGCCGGTAAGATTGTTCCGGGGTACTATATAGATCAACAAACCAGCCTGGACCTACACCTCAAGCCCCCCGATAGCGACCGGGAGACTTAAAATCCACCCATATATTTTCAACGGCTCTTACATTTGGGTGCCGAATACCTGTGTCCGCAACTCCCGCCGTTGGCGGGACTGTTTTTGCAAGGATCCAGAAGATTCTCAAATGAGGTAACGATGGACAGTGATGTTGTAACTCAACACCTGCCCCATCCCACCTCTACCAGCGCTGCTGACGCGGACGGTCTGAACGGGGCTTTGCCTCATTTACCGTCACTTTGCGGCCCTTGATCTCATGATTTGAGAGCTCCTGCACCGCCTTGTGCGCCTGATCATCATTGGGCATCTCCACAAACCCAAACCCCTTGGCTCTTCCGGTAAACTTATCGGTTATAAGACTGACCGAACTGACCTCGCCGTAAGCCTCAAAAATCTCCCTTATCTCCTGCTCTGTACTTTCGTAAGAAAGATTGCCAACATAGATATTCATCCCCAAACTCCTTGTAGAATTACTCTTCCGGTTACTGTAGCACTACTTCTGTCCATACAAAAAAAGCAACTTTCAGGCCATACGTTTACCCTTCCAACCGTAATACCCCCCTAAAGAACATACCTTCCGTTCCTTGGCACCTTTTTTGAATCTTAGAATCAAAAATAGTTCCCCTCCATCTATTTACAATAATAAAGTCTGAAAAAGCGCAAAAAACTTATTCGCCTAAATCCGATCATTATCACCCCCCCCCGTTTGTAAGTCGTGACCCCGCAACAGTTCCAAATTTTAAAAACAGGAATTGAATCGGAAAAAATAAGAAAACCTTTTTATTGGAATAACCGTACCCTTACTACTGCTTCCCGGTGGTTACAAGACAATCCCTTCAAAATAGCTTTCCGGATTTTATTTCCAATACCAAGATGACAACGGACAGGACAATCATTAAAAAAGGTGATTGTAGCCACACCTCTGAATACCATATAGTGTTTCACATTTGGAACAGGAGAGCTGAATTCAAAACTCTAACCTCTTCCATAACCGGTACTCCGAAGCCTGTCCATCTGAACTTCAGAAAAAAATTTTAACGTGCCTCTTTTAACTTCAATGACCCTATAGCTCTCTGCTTATTCGATGAAGAAGAGAGATGGATTACAATGGGAGTTGATTTAAATGGTATACTACTACTAGTGTGTATCACTTATAAAAAAGCAAAGAAGCTCTATGGGGGAAAACAGAATGAAAAAGGAGTATAATTTTTCCACCGGAACACGCGGAAAATTTTTTCCGTAAGGATGCGAAATTTGACCTGCCACTCTATCTTGATGACGACAACAGAAAAGTTATCCCTACAATTGCAAAAAAGAAAAAAGATAATTTTGGGTGGCTGTGACTGAGCTGATTCCAGGTGATCAAGAGTTGGCCAAGGTGCTCAGTTAAACAACACCCTTTTCTATCCCTCTATACCCCCCACCATACTCACTGTATGGACCAACAACCTCCAGAACTTTCCCACCGATTCGATATGCACCGCCTCATCGGGAGAGTGGGGAAAACGAATAGTGGGCCCAAAAGAGACAAGCTCCATTGCAGGATACTTTGCCCCGATTATCCCGCACTCCAGCCCCGCATGCACCACCTCCACCTTAAGCTCCCTGTTGAAAAGGGATTGGTAGCTCTGTTTCATAAGCTTAACGATCCTTGATTGCGGATCAGGCTGCCAGCCCGGATACCCTCCGCTGAGATTTACTTGCCCCCCCGAACGGGCAAAAACCTTCTCCAACCTAACACCCAGCTCTTTGCGTGCCGATTCGCTGCTGCTTCTCAAAAGGAGATGAAACTGAGCACTTTTTTCCTCTGTAGTAACTAGAGATAAGTTCAGCGATGTCTCCACCACTCCGTTAAGATTTTTGCTTTTAGCTATAACACCGTTTGGACAATCATTGAGTGATCTTAAAAAGGACTGCTGCGTTGTGCTCTCCATAACCATTGCGTTTCCCTGTACATCATTAACAGTAATGGCGATACCCGGATCTGTTTCTGCATACTTTTGGCTGATTGCTTTTTGAAAATCGCTGCAGTACTGCACAAAGGATTTCACCACTGATTTGGGCAATGCCACCAGACAAAAAGCTTCACGCGGTATGGCGTTGGGAACGGTTCCTCCGCTCATATCAGTAACAGACAGTTGAAATGTATCTGCCGCACCACTCAGTAAAAGGCCCATCAATTTCAGGGCGTTGGCTCGCCCCAGATCGATATCCAGTCCCGAGTGACCGCCTTTTAGGCCCCTGAGTGAAACCTTGACATGAGAATAGTCGGGTTTTACCGGTTCTCTAATTAGCGGCATAACAACCCCTGCCTCTTCTCCACCTGCACACCCGATGCAGATCTCTGCCTGCTGTTCGGTATCCAGATTGAGGAGAATATCTCCCATAAGAAAATTGTCCTGCAACCCGATCGCACCGTACATACCCGTCTCTTCATCGGTAGTAAACAACGCTTCAACCGGCCCGTGTGTAAGCGCCTTGTCCTCAAGAAATGCAAGTGCGGCCGCAACTCCAATACCGTTATCCGCACCAAGGGTTGTGCCCTGAGCTTTCACCCACTCCCCTTCGATGAGAGGTCTTATGGGTTGAGTCAGGAAGTCGTGATCAGTTCCCTGATTTTTCTGCGGAACCATATCCAGATGACTCTGCAGGGTTATGACCGGGACATTCTCAAGGCCTGCAGTCGGAGGTTTACTCACCAGTATATTTCCGGATCCGTCAACCCGGGTACGTAATCCCCCTTTTTCTGCACACTCTTTTACGTAGTCACTTATCGCTTCAAGATGTCCCGATGGGTGAGGGATAGAGCAGATATTCAGAAAGTGATTCCACAGTGCCTGGGGTTCAAGCTTACTCAGTTTCATAGGTTTTTCTCCTCGGTAACCATAATAGTGACAAATAGCGGACACTACAACGGCATAACCCAAATTCTGTTTTTTATGAGAGAGGCTGGGAGCGGTTCAAGAATGCAGAAGTCTTTTTAACCAGAACAGATTCCAGTGTGTCCATTACCCTTTTTTCTGATACGTCCTTCACTACTACAGCTTTGCCGGGCACAGACGGAAGAACAAATCGAAGTTTTCCGCCGGAAGCTTTTTTATCTGCAAACATTGCCCTGTAGAGCAGGTGGGGTTCCGGCTCATAGGGCAGAGCTGGAAGTGGCAATTGGCAAAGAAGCTTTCTGTACTCTGCTTTATGCGTTGAGAGCATGGTCATATTTCGTGAACCCAGCTCACAGGCACAAAGCATACCCCATATGAGAGCTTCCCCGTGAATAAGTCCCTCAAAGCCATAAAACTGCTCCAAAGCATGGGCAAAGGTGTGCCCGAAGTTAAGAAGAGCCCTGTTTCCAGCCTCTTTTTCATCCTCCCCGACAATCCTTGCCTTAGTCTCAACACTCTTTTTTATTCCCTCCATAAGAACGTCAGCTTCACCATCAATAAGTTTTTGGCTGTTGTTTTTAATAAAAGAGAATATCTCCTGACCGCCGATAAACCCGTACTTAAAGAGTTCTGCACATCCTCCGATAAACTCTCGTTTAGGCAATGTTTCAAGAAACGACAGATCTGCCCATACCCCGCGGGGTTGATGAAATGCACCGATGAGATTTTTTCCCCTTGGATGATCAACTGCAGTTTTTCCTCCAACGCTGGAATCGACCATTGCAAGAAGTGTTGTGGGTACCTGAACATAATCGATCCCCCGCATATAAGCAGCTGCGGCAAATCCAGCGATGTCCCCTACCACCCCTCCCCCAAGGGCGATCACATAATCGCTTCGATCGAGCTGATGTGCTATAAAAGTGTCAATTACCTCATTCCAGGTTTTGACCGTTTTATGCTTCTCGCCATCGGACATTACGTGCAGTGCAAAGTTGAGCTCCTGCTGCCAGGCTGCAATAACTTTGGAGTAGAGTTTTGCGATAGTACTGTTGGTTACCAGCACACATTTCTTTTTGTTAAACAGTTCCTTAAAAGAACAGGGGAACGTGGTTACCATCTTTTCTGTTATAAAAACAGGATAGGAACGTTCCTCTAAACCGACTGTTATCTTATTCATAAATTACTCCGGTATAAGCTATTGCTCTACAGTTATATCTGCTCCAAGGCTTCTGAAATCTTTTACAAAGTCGGGGTAGGTAACCGCAGCTGCCTCTGCATTGTCAATTACGGTTTCGCCCTCTGCAATCATCCCTGCAAGTGCAAGAGCCATCACCACCCTATGGTCGTGATGCCCACAGACCTCTGCCCCTCTCAATCTGCTCTGCTCTATTACAAGTCCGTCAGGAAGTTCCCTAACCGCTGCTCCCATTTTTCTCAGCTCACTGTGCATCACTGCAATCCGGTCGGTCTCTTTGATTCTGGCCTGTTCAACATTACTAAGATACGTCTCTCCCCTGGAGACACAGGCTGCAATGCAAAGAGCCGGCAGTGCATCGGGCATCTTATTGAGATCGACATTCATCCCTTTTAGATCACCATTCTGTATGGTTACCGAACTCTCCTGAATATCTACTTTGGCTCCAATATCACTCAGTACCTTCATTACACTTTTGTCACCCTGGGGATCAGAAAAGTCCAGCCCGTTAAGTTTTATGGTCCCATCGGTTACAGCAGCAGCCACAGCGGCGAATGTTGCAGTTGAAAAGTCACCCGGAACCCTCATATCAATTGGTTTATAGGATTGCCTTCCGGCAATGTTATAGCTGGTGAAATTCTCAGAGTATTCAATCTCTATGTTTTGCTTTTCCAGCCACCAGAGTGTCATTTCAATATAGGGTTGCTCATGGAGATTGTACACTGTTATGTGGGTATCTGCTGTAGCCATAGGACAGGCAATAAGAAGGCTTGACACAAACTGGGAGGATATTCCGTCCACCGACACTTTCCCCCCCTTTATGGGTCCCTCCACCGTAAAGGGCAGATCACTGTCCTTTGATTCGATTGTGCACATCGCCCCAAGTTTTTCCAATGCCTCAAGAAGAGGCTTAACCGGTCTTGATCGCAGCGACTGGTCACCGTCAAAACGGCGCAACTTTGAGCCAAGTGCAGCTACAGAGGCAAACAGCGTGGTACCCGTTCCGGAGTTACCCATATCAAAGAACTCTTGGCCTTTTGAGTAGTCTCCGCCAATGCCATCTATATACAGAGTGTCTCCCTGCAGATCAACTTGTGCACCAAGAGCCCTGGCTGCCCCTATTGCTGAACTACCATCACCCTTTATCAGCGGATTTTTGATGACCGATTTTCCATTTGCCAAAGCGGCTATCAAAACAGCTCTTATTGTATGGGATTTTGAAGGGGGAACTGCAACTGTACCGGCAAGTTTTGAGGGACGTACAATCCATTTCATTTTACTGTTTCTCTCTTTTGGACCAGTTTTTTGAGATCTTCAATATCGTATATGTTTTCAGGTGCACTAACTCCGGTCCAAAGTTTAAAGCTTTCCAGTGCCTGGAACAGAAGCATATACAGACCATTTATTGTCTTACATCCGGCATTCGCGGCATCATTAAGGAGTCTGGTTTCAACCGGATTATAAACACAGTCAAAAACCGTCATCTCCTTATGCAGAAGCTCCCTTCTCAGGGGTGAACTATGGATATCAGGATGCATACCGACACTTGTACAGTTGACAAGGAGGGTACAGCATTGCATCACGTCTTTAAATTGAGACCCGTTGAGATCGTACCCCCCCACAGCAACGCCAGTCTGAGCAGTAATGGTGTCTGCAAGTGATACGGCCCTTTGATGACTTCTTCCTGCAAGAGAGATCGTCTTTGATCTGTTTTGGAGTGCAAGTGCACAGGCAAGTGTTCGTGCTGTACCACCATTGCCCAGTATAACGACATGGTCGCGTTGAGGATCATGACCGTTATAGGAGAGCGCACGCAGAAATCCATGTGAATCAGTGGTGGTACCGCATATCAAGCCATCTTTTTTATAGATAGTATTCACCGTTGCGGTTTTCTCTGAGAGCTGGGAGATCTTATCACAGTAGTGAATCGCCCCACGCTTATGCGGTAAAGTGACATTTGCACCTGCAACCGAATCAGAACGCAGAAGATGTACCGCTGATGAAAGCAGGTGAGAATCAGCCTGCATGGGTACATATACGAAAGGCAGTCCAAGTTTTTGTAACGCATGATTATGAATCTGGGGAGAGATGGAATGGGCCACCGGATTGCCCAGCAACCAGATTGTTTTTGACTTCCCGGTTATCATATCATTCATATTATGCCACCTGATCGGACAGAAATGCCTTAACTCGGTTTCTGCCGCTGTTTTTTGCCCTGTAAAGAGCAGTGTCCGCCTCTTCCAGCATCTCCTGTGCAGACATTATGTCGGTTCTGTAAGTGGTTACTCCAAGGGACGCACACAATCTTTTGGTAGGGAGCACCTGTTCATTTACGAATCGATAATCACAAATAGCCTGTCGGATATTTTCAGCAGTTTTCATTGCCAGATTAAGAGGCTGTGAGGCGAGCAGAATGGCAAACTCTTCTCCGCCGTATCTGCACACAGTATCATCCTTGCTGCACACGGCATGAAGAATCCTTACTGCTTCAATGAGGGCAATGTCCCCCTGTATATGGCCATTCAAATCGTTAAAGACCTTGAAGTGGTCCAGATCAAGCATTACAAGAGAGAATGTTTTGCCCCCGGTACTGGCAGCATTGAACAACCTTCGGAACTCCTCATCAAAATAGTGGCGGTTATACGCCTTTGTCAGATCATCAATAAGTGCTCTGCTTGCGGTATCCATATACTCATGAACATCCACAATTTTTGGTGCAGTGAGCAGTTTCTTTATGTTGGTATAATAATCAAGAGCAGCAACATGAATACCCACATTGCGGTCGAGTTTTTCACTAACAGTATATTTGTGCTTGAGAATTTCTCTCCAGTCACTCTTTGCTTCCTCTTCAGGCAGATGTATCTGAATCAACGCCAGTATGAGGTCCCTGTAATAGGTTCCCGGTTTTTTACCAATGGTATCAAGGAGGTGTTCATCGTTCTGAATATGGTCAACGATATCACCGCTTACAATCTCAATAAACTTCTGATCAGTGAGCTTTTTAAGATTTGAGATATCCTCTATATTGGGAGCCTTATCCTCCATATCATTTATAGCAGCTTTTTTAGGCTGGCTATTTAAATTAAGATCTGCTTTTTCTTCATCCATAATTTTTCATTCTTTCTGAGCAATTGTTATATATCCCTGTGATGAGGGTACTTTAAAATAAATCCCGCTCAACATTTCGATACATTTAACACAATATTGCTTTTTCCAGAGAACACAGGCTCAAGGCGCGCAAAAAAGATACTTCTCCTCAGAAATCAACACCCCCTGCAGAATATGATACTAGTACCCTGTATATTCCCAGGGAATCTATGCAACAGAAAAGACCGTGCGCGAGTCGGTTTCAAAACATCTGCTCCCCTTCAATCCCCAACCCTTCCCTCCAGGGTTCAAGTTCTGCTGCCCTGCTTGACTGTTTCAGTTTCCGAAGGGCTTTGATCTCTATCTGCCGAACCCGTTCATTGGTAAGATGCAATTTCTGCCCAATTTCACTGAGTGTTTTTATCCGCCCGTCATCCAGACCAAAGCGCATTATCACCGTCTCTCTCTCTTTTGGGTCCAGAGATTCCAGTACTTTTGTTATATGCTCCCTGAGGTTATCAAGAGACAATCTGCTGAAAGGATCCTCACAACGGGTATCTTCCACATACTCTCCAATAGTTCCACCGTCCTCATTACCCGTCTCCATATCAAGCGATATTGGATTTGCAGTACATTCCAGGGCGATTCTTACTTTGTCAACAGCACAGCTCAACCCATCAGCGATCTCATCATGCGTTGGATTTGTACCTCTTTGCAGATTCCATTTTCTGACAAAATGTTCCACTTTTGTTACCATATCAAAGGTGTTTGCCGGCAGATGAATTGCCTTTGATTTTTCATGTATGGCACGGATTATAGCCTGTCGCACCCACCATATGGCATAAGTGGAGAATTTGTACCCCTTACGGTAATCGAAATTATCCACTGCTGTGATTAGCCCCTTGTTACCCTCCTGAATCAGATCACTAATTTCAAGTCCCCGGTGAGTATAGCGTTTTGCCACACTCACTACCAACCTGACATTTGCTTCAATAATGTTGCACTTTGCCTGATTGCGCATCTCTTCCCAGTAGTGAAAACTTTCCACCACCTGGGGGTCACTGCTCTCAAGCAGGTTTATTTTGAACCGCTCCAGAATATCCTTTATCTGTTTTGTATTGAGCTTTAACTGCTGACACTTATCATTTTGTAAGTCCTCAAGGTCCTGCTGCTGTTGACTGTCGGTGTTGCTTTTTGGATTATCCGTCAGTCGCTTTTTGACCTCCTGGAGCTGGCTATTTACTTGTTCAAGCTGCCCGACCACCTGCAGAAAGGATTCCAGCCGCTCTTTTTTATCCGCCTCACTTTTCAAATTATCTTCTTCTATCCGCAAAATATCACTGCACTCAATAGCCCCCTGCCTAAGCAACTCTGCCATTCTGAAAACAGACTCTATTACAACCTGATCTTTAAATGCCTCATCCAACAGTTTAAACAGAGCAAAACGCATCAAAATAGCATGCTGTACCTCCTGCCCCCTACCCATAAGTGGTACCCGACCCAGATTATTGAGATAGATCCAGGTAGGGTCATTATAATGACCCTTTTGCGCCTGTTTAACTCTTGCAGTGGCCTTCGCCTTTACCGAAGGCTTTTTTGCCGCACTCTTTTTAACTTCAATATTGTTGGCCAAAAGAGTCTGGACAATCTCCTGATGCTCAGCTTTATCAGATGCAATTGCCTGAATCTGATCGGTGGTCACAAACCCCTCCGCTTTACCCTTTTGGAGTAACTGCATGTATTTATTGTTCACTATGTCCTGTCTCGCATCTTTTTAAGCATGGTTTAATAATCGTAACACATTGTATAATATATAATTTCTGCTAACAACTTAAAGAAATGTTGCCCCAAATTACCCTAACCTTTTTTTAACGCTTGCCAAAGCAATCCACTCCACCCTCTTTTCTACCCTCCGCCGTTTATCTCAG
>SKJJ01000042.1 GCA_007115975.1 Chitinispirillum sp. | reverse complement strand
ATCCAATGCTCAGTTACCCACCCGCTACGCCTTATATGCGGTTTCTGTCCGTCGAGTCCATCCTTTGCTCCGTCTTCCTTCAGATTCCACCTCGCGGAGGACACCCTTGCCTTTTGCTAACAGTTCGCTGTCGAATGTGCCCGTTCAGGACTTACACCTTAAAGAACAACGCCATGCATGGCGCACAAAAAAAGAGCCGCCTCAATATTAAGACAGCTCTTTTTCTTATTCATTTAATAAGCAGGTTTAACTTACAAACTTTTCGTAGCGCTCCTGAAGTTCCGGGGAAGACTGCAGTGCCATAGCGATCTGCTGGTACCGCTCTACTGACAAGCCATTCTCTTCAATAACCTCTACAGCCTTTTGGTGCAGCTGCGAATCGATTGTCTGGACCTGTTCAGAGATCTCGTAGGCCTTTTCTTTCTCCTCCTCTGTTGCATCTGTTTGCTGCTCCGGATCATTCTCTGCCATCACGATCTCAACGTAGCGCTGCCCAGTAAGCCCCTTTTCCTCGATTAGTCCGGTTATCTGCTCCTCGGCCTCATCCTGAATCGCAAAGATTTTTGAAGAAGCTTCCGCAAACTGCTCAAGGTTCTCATCAGTGACATCTTCAACCGAAACACTCTGAGCCATAGGAGGTGAATCCTGGACCTGTGTTGCAGAGATGACTATCAGAGCTACCATTACCATACATCCAACCAATACTATTGGCTTACCCAACAATTTTCTGAAAAAATGCATTTTTTCTCCCTTTTAAAAACTTATAACAGACCTGCTAATGATTGGTTTCGGGAGTATTTCGGTTTATTGAGGGTAATATTTTGAGTTTGTGAGAGGGGACGGACCTTCTTTTTGGAGTGAAGGGGACGGACCTTCTTTTGGGAGGTCGAGTGAGTGCTCTAATGCCGAAAAAGCGTTCCGTCCCCTTATTGAGAAAACTCACATAAAATAAACAGTACCACTGTTTTCCACTCTACATTTTTATTAGTTATTGTCTCATGAAGTTCTTTGCGGATAAGTTCAAATTCTTCCTTGGAGAGGTATTCTAATACCCTTTCCCCCAATGATTTACGATCAAGTTTCGATGTTTCCCTGAACCAAAAATCGACTTCAGAGGGTCCTATTTTTCGTTTTGAAGTGTCGACAAGGGTATTTGAAGTGATTTTCAAACCCGGAACACCTTTTAGATCAGAGATCAGGCTCTGATTATTCCAGTTCACAAGATCATCACTGGGATCGCTGAAAAGATCATTTTCAGCCTTTAAAAAATTTTTCATCAGAGCGGTGTCTCTTACAACATCAGGAATATCCGATATTCTACCCCCCATTGAATGCACAGTTTCTGCCAGCACGATTTTACCACCAGGAGCAAGAAGACAGGCGACGTTTCTTAGATAATCCACCTTATTCTTACGGGAACCAATAATATTTCTTCCTATAACCCGATCGAATGTAACCTCCTCCCCAGCCAGCTTGCGGATATCCCTGAAAAGAGGATCAGAAGTGCTCTTTATAATCAATGGTCGTGAAAGCGGATCAATTTTGAGGGCCATTTTATTCACTGTTTCATACTCATTATCTCCATGGGCAACACCCCATACTCCACCCTCTTTGACTTTTCTGGCTGCCTCAAATGCCAGCAGACCGGTACGCAGGTGAAGATCTATGACTTTGCTTGATCTCTGAGGATCAGCCATTTCCATAATCCTACTTCTGATCTTCTGAAGCAGCCGACCTCTGACTCCAACTGTTCTCTCTGCCCAAAGATCAACAGCTTTCGCTTTTTCAGTTGCGTAATGGAGTGGTCCTGCATCGTCATTATTATCAATCATCGCCTCAAGCTGCGCTTCGCGATTCTGTTCAACTCGCTTTTTAATATGACGTTCATATCCGGTATCGCCCGGTTGATAAAAGATTTTTCCCTGAAGATTAGTCGGAAGGTACTGCTGTGCCACCCAGTGATCTCTATAGGCATGAGGGTAAAGATAGCCATCACCATGTCCCAGCGATTCTTTATCCCGTGAGGCATCTCTGAGGTGGTTAGGGACATCATCGGAGGCTTCCTGAGAAATTGTGTCTATAGCATCAAAAAATGCCATATTGGAGTTACTCTTTGGTGCTGTGGCACAGTAAATGCAGGCATGTGAGAGGTGATACCGACCTTCCGGTAAGCCAACATAATCAAATGCTCTTGCAGCATCCATTACTACCCCCAAAGCGTGCGGGTCTGCAAGCCCGATATCTTCGCAGGCAAAAATAATCATACGCCGAAAGATAAATCGTGGATCTTCGCCAGCATACACCATCTTTGCCATCCAGTAAAGAGATGCATCGGGATCTGAGCCCCTCAGTGATTTAATAAATGCAGAGATGGTATCATAGTGAGCGTCACCGTCTTTATCGTACAGTACTGCCCGTTTTTGGATTGACTCTTCTGCAATGGAACGACTTATACTGATTACCCCGTTTTCGTCAGGAGCAGTTGTTTCAACAGCCAGTTCAAGTGCGTTTAAAACACCTCTGGCATCCCCATTGGCTACTTTTACGAGGTGATCCAGGGCTTCGGCAACTATACGGATATTTCGTTTACCATACCCTCTCTGCAGGTCACAAAGGGCTTGATGTGCAATTGCCCGCAGGTCATCTTCATTGAGGATCTGAAGCTGAAAGATTCTTGAACGGGAGACAAGGGCCTTATTGACCTCAAAATAGGGATTTTCGGTAGTTGCACCTATAAGAATAATTATGCCGTTCTCAACATGGGGAAGCAGTGCATCCTGTTGTGATTTGTTGAACCGGTGCACCTCATCAATAAACAGTATAGTGCGTTTGCCGTAAAGTGAGAGGTTTTGTTTGGCATCCTCTATAGCTTCACGAATATCCTTAATACCGGCAAGGACAGCATTTATTTGAATAAAATTGGCTTTTGTCGTGTTGGCAATGATTCTTGCCAGGGTCGTTTTGCCGGTCCCGGGTGGGCCGTAGAAAATAATACTTGAGAGCTGGTCAATTTGAATGGCTCTGCGCAGCAGCCTTCCTTCCCCGATGATATGTTCCTGTCCAATATACTCTTCCAGATTTCTTGGGCGCATTCTGTCTGCAAGGGGGGCATTGATGCTTAAGATCTGTTCTATTCGGGAATCAAATAGGTCCATGTTTTAGGTTTTGGTTTAGATGTTTATGAATAGTTAGTGATTAAGGAGGTAAAAATATATCAGGTTGGGGCTCAAAGGGGACGGACTGCTCTATTCTCAATTAAATCTAATTTTTAGGAACATCTGTTTTTTTTCAAATGCAACCACTTTGAATGAAACTGATTAGGGGTTTTCACACAAACAAGATTGTTCAGATATTAGGGCCGTGTAGATCACAGTAAACAGCAACTTCTCACGGAACTGTCCGCGAATTTCTCAATTCACACTGCTCTTGTAATTCTGTTTTTTTGGTAGTGTGCAAATAGACTACCTACTCTTTGCCCTACCCCATCGAGCCAGTTAAGCCGATCTTCATTCTGCGGTGCAATTTCCTTTTAATTGCACTTTGCTCAGCGTGCCAGTGGCAGCTCAACAAAATCGTGGGTCATTGCCAAATCTGAACGACAACAAGCGCCATAGTTGTTTACCCATCCGTATATCAGAGGATTTATCAGTTATGCTAATTGCTTCAATTACGAGCCACTTTTTAGGGGACGGACAGCCCTTTTATCTCTATGCTTTTCCATTTTTAAGAAACGTATCTCCTTTTTTAGGAAGATTTCTGTTTTCGCTATCACTCCTCAAACCCACTCCTGGGCTTTTGGACCATTTAACGTTTT
>SKJJ01000079.1 GCA_007115975.1 Chitinispirillum sp. | reverse complement strand
CAAGCTCTGATTGTGTAATTTTATTCATGGCAGTTATTGGAAATATTGGTTGATGTTAATTGTTGTCTAGCTGTTAATATAACAACAACTTAAATCCAATGCTGCCTTTTTTTATGCATAAATCGGTCTAGGTGATATATCGAAAGTCTTCAGTTTAAACCGACTCTATTCAAAACGAGATCGCCTTGAGAGAATTCCTTTTTCACAGCGCGGCTTCTATCGCCTCTGTAATTTTTAGATCCTCTGGTTTAACTCGGCTGCCAAAACGGTTAATAACCTCACCCTCCCTGGAGATGAGAAACTTGTTGAAATTCCAGGTTATTCTGCCAGAGTGATGGGGGTTTGTAGATTTATCGGTAAGAAACCTGTAGAGCGGATGTTGATTTTTGCCCCCCTTTACCGAAATTCTTGAAAACATTGGAAAGGTCACCCCATAATTCAACTTGCAAAACTGTCCGATCTCTTCGTTGGTCCCGGGTTCCTGACCCATAAAGTCATTTGACGGAAAACCTAAAACTACCAATCCTTTTTCACTATACTTTTCATACAATTTCTGTAAACTTTCATATTGACCGGTGAAGCCACATTTGCTTGCCACATTAACAATTAAAACAACCTTACCCTTATATTCACCAAACGTGGTTTCTTGACCGTTAATCGTGGTAATGGGGATATCATAAACGCTAGCCATAGCCTCACCTCCCAAAAAAGAGATAACAATTAAAATGACCATACCATTATATATAGTACTCTTCCACCGCACTGTATAGGTAATTCATAGTCAGCCAGTACTTAAAACACTTAAAACAGTACTACAGTAAAAATACTATTTTTACTTCCGATATCACACCACGCACGCAACAGAGTGTGCAAATGTCATCCTTTACGCGTTCTATCTACCGGCACAACAGTAATCCTGCATATGTCCACCAACCTTCCCCTCCTTAGTTTCATACTCCTTTGCGGCATCCTCCACAATACCAAGATACTTTTCGAAATCCTTTTCCACTTTTTCAACACAGTTTCCGCAACAGACATAGACCTTTTTGCCATCCTGTTCAACAAAAAGTTCTTGATTGATTTTGCCGCCCATAACCGGGCAGATCTTTTGTACGACCTGAGCATCAGTTTTTTCGGCGACCTGCAGAGGCTCCTTTTGTGACGAATCATGATGATGACAAGCCATAACACTTATAGTTGCTACTACTACCGACATTACGACTAAAACAGTCTTTTTCATAACGATCTCTCCTTTTTTTTAAAATTCATTTTACAATACGCTTTTCAGTGCTTCGATAAGATCATCGGAATGCTCCAGTCCGATTGACAATCTGATAAGGTCAGGAGTAAGTCCTCCGGAAACCTGTTGTTGTTCACTTAGCTGGGAGTGACTCGTACTTGCAGGGTGAAGAATCAGACTCTTGGCATCACCAACATTTGCAACATGAGAAAACAGCTTTATGTTATCAATAAGCTTAACTCCTGCATCATAGCCACCTTTAATGCCAAAAACAACCATTCCCCCAGAGCCCCTGTTAAGATATTTACTGGCTATCGGATATGCCGGATCACTCTCAAGACCCGGATATCTTACCCACGAAACAGACTTATGGCTTATTAGGTACTGTGCGATTTTCAGGGCATTAGAACAGTGTCTGTCCATACGCACCGGAAGGGTCTCCAGACCCTGCATGAAAATCCAGGCGTTATCGGGTGATATGCAGGCACCAAGGTTACGAAGCGGTACGGTCCTGAGGCGAAGAGCGAAAGCTATCGGAGCGAGGGGTTCCGGAAGATCGGTCGCCCAGTGCAGCCCATGATAGTTCTTGTCAGGTTCAGTGAAGAGCGGATGACGACCACCGGCCCAGTTGAATTTTCCGCTGTCTGTAATGATTCCGCCTATTGCGGAACCGTGTCCACCCATCCATTTGGTAAGAGAGTTGACTACTATATCTGCTCCGTGTTCTATTGTTCTTAACAGGTAAGGGGTGGTAAAAGTACCATCAACGATCAAAGGTATTCCGTTTTCATGTGCGATCTTTGCAACTGCCTGAATGTCGGTAAAGTCAAGTGACGGATTCCCTATTGTCTCGATAAAAAAGGCTCTTGTTTTATCGGTTATGGCATCTTTAAAACTCTGAATATTTTTCACATCGGCAAATTTTGTTGTAATGCCGAATTGGGGTAATATTGCATCAAACATAGTGTACGTTCCACCATAAAGATTACTTGCAGAAACAATCTCATCCCCTGAAGCAGCAAGAGTGATAATTGCATAAAAGATCGCAGATGTTCCTGATGCCAATGCAACAGAAGCAGCTCCACCCTCTAGTTCACTTACCCTCTGTTCAAGCATATCCTGGGTTGGGTTCATTATCCTGGTGTAAATATTTCCCAGCTCTTTTAGTGCAAACAGATTAGCTGCATGCTCACTGTTTTTGAAAAGATAAGAGGAGGTTCTGTAAACAGGCACACCTCTTGACAATGTACCATCAGCATCCTGTCCCGCATGCAAGGCCATTGTTTCGAACTTATAATTTTTTTCTGAAGCCATCATTTCCCCTTCGGTTTAGCAATAACGTTTTATGTGTTTATTCTCTTTTAAGCTTCTGTAAACAACCACGTGCTCAGGTACCGTTCCCCTGCATCGGGTAAGATTACGACAATCATCTTACCCCTGTTCTCTTCCCTTTTTGCAACCTGCAATGCAGCCCAGAGTGCAGCACCCGATGAAATACCAACCAGTATCCCTTCCCGTTTGGCCAAGGCTTGTGAGACTTCTCCGGCATCCTTCTCCTTGACTTTAATTATTTCATCAACAAGATCAGTTTTCATGACATCAGGAATAAAACCGGCCCCAATACCCTGGATTTTGTGGGGACCTGGAGAGCCCCCGGAAAGAACCGGGGAGTTCTCGGGTTCTACTGCGATCGTTTTTAAATCTGGTTTTCGCTCCTTGAGAATCTCAGAAGTACCGGTTATAGTTCCTCCGGTCCCTACACCTGCAACAAGAATATCAACTTTACCCTCGGTGTCCTGCCATATCTCCTCAGCTGTAGTTTGGCGATGAATAGCAGGGTTTGCTGGATTTGCAAATTGTTGAAGCATCACCGCACCAGGATGCTCAAGTGTCAGGCTTTCGGCTTTTTGAATCGCCCCTTTCATCCCCTTGGCACCCTCAGTTAATATAAGTTCAGCGCCCAAGGCTTTAAGGAGTTTACGGCGTTCTATTGACATAGTATCGGGCATAGTGAGAATTAATCGATACCCCTTGTATGCGGCCACGTAAGCGAGGGCTATACCGGTATTGCCGCTTGTGGGCTCGATCAGAACCGTATTTTTTTTTATCACACCCGTTTTTTCACCATTCTCAATCATTGCCAAACCGATACGATCCTTAACACTCGACAGAGGATTAAACATCTCCAGTTTTGCCACAACCTCGCCCACCCCCAATTCATTGAGTTTATTGATTCTAACCATGGGAGTATTGCCGACAAGTTGTCCGATGTTGGATTTAATTTTCATAATATCTCCTATTGTACTTGTATTAATTGAGCAATCGCTTGGACATTGTATTGTATATAGCGTTTGTATGGTTTCAATATTAATATAACATAGTTGATCAATATAGTCAACATTAAAAATTTGATAGGGCATTACCTCGGGGACGGACCTTTCTTTTCAACCATATTCCCAAACTGAAAAATCTGTTTCTCTTTTTGAAATCCATTTTTTTCATCACCATCAAATTTCTATTTTTAGCCACTTCTTGCTAATTAAACGCTTTTAAAAAAATGGCCCAAAATTTGCACTCTGCGGTGATTATCATGACCACAACCCCGGAGGATAACTATGCCCCGTACCAAACGCCTTGAACCACCCGGCGCACTTCACCACATCATGGCACATTCAATAGAGCACAAGGACATGTTCCGCGATGACGAAGACAGACTTGAATTTCTCTCAAGGCTTGCAAAAGGATTAAAAAGAACCGGTTTTCAGTGCTACACATGGACTCTCATGGATAATCACTATCACCTGCTCATAAGAGCAAATCACCTTAAACTTGAAAAACTGATGCGGGGTCTAAACGGAGGGTATGCACAATATTACAACAATAAATATGAAAAACGTGGCCATCTGAATCAGGGGAGATTCAAATCCTCCCTCTGTCAGGACGTAAACTATGAGGTACGGTTAATCAAATACATCAACCTTAATCCACTTAGAGCCGGAAAGGTCAAATCCCTTGAAGAACTCAAAGAGTATACCTGGTGCGGACACGGATATTTACTTGGTAAAAAGGGCGCACTCGGAGAGAAGTTTCAGAACAGGGAGTGGTGCTTAAGCCGCTTTGGAGATGAAGAGAAAAAGGCGATGGACGAATACCTCAGATTTCTCGAAGAAAACTATGTTGAAGAAAACCCTGAAACTGCAGGAGAGCTTGCACCTGAGGAACATAACGAGATCGTGAAATCATTCAAGGGAAAAGAATCTGTAATAGGTGAAACTGAATATGTGGAAAATGCCTTTAAGCAGTACAGCAGTAAAAAAGATCGCAAACACAGTGAAACCGTTTATCCCACTATCTGTAAAAGTGTAGCAGACATGGTGTGCAAAAATAACAATATTGCCTCGACCGAGCTCTTCAAACGCGGCCGATTAAATGAGAAATCAAGAGCACGAACCGAGTTTTGTTATCACCTGCATAGAAATGAACTCATCCCACTATCAGTCATTGCCAAATACCTGAAAATCTCAGTTAGTCCGGTAACAAGGATGGTAGAGATCGGTGACAACTTGTACAGAGAGAAGGTATCCTGTAGTTCACAGTAAATACGGCTATTCTCAACCAAAATCAGAGCAACTTCTGCAAATAACCCCTTTAGTCAGTGGGTCGTGACGCCACATTTGCGATATAGACAGACCGCCCCCCACATTCCGATTATCAAAAGAAACCAGGTTAATTTCTGTGAAAGGTTGTTACAAGAAGACCATTTCCCTCTGTTAATCTTAAGTCTATTTCCTCTCGCACAATCACATCAAAAAAAAGTGTGGAGTTACCAGAAAGTCAGCCACGAACAATGTGATAACAGCATTAGTTTAGCCATTAGAAAATTGACAGTCAGTTCCCCAGAAAAAAGAGGGTAAGGACCTTCATAAACACATTACTTAAAAGTCGATAAAGGCAGTCCGTCCCCTAATACGACTTCCCGAAAACAACCCTTCTCCGCGACACCTCACCGCTAACTATACACTTCCCCTCTTCCTCAACGGCATCCGTGGGAATGCAACGAATCGTCACATTCAAATCCTTCTTTAGCTTCTCCTCTACCTCTGAAGAACCGTTCCAGTGACAAAGTGCAAAACCACCATGAACCTCTGGCTTTTCCCTGTTCCGTGGAGTAAAAAAGGTGTAAAAATCCTCTATTGAATCGATCTTTAGGGTATTGTCCTGCTGCTGTTTAAGCGCACGCTCAAAAAGACTTTTCTGGATCTCATCCATCAGATTTCCTACCGACCCGACAAACTCTGCTCGTGACTGCGAATAACGCTCCCTTCGTCCCTTATCACGTCTGCCAACAAAAACTGAATCAGTTTTTATATCTCTTGGACCAATCTCAAGATATACCGGGACCCCTTTTTTTATCCAAGACCATACTTTTTCTCCACCACGCCCCTCTCTTTTGTCCACTTCTGCAATAAGCCGCCTTCCATCATAGCACACCTCTCCAAGCTCTAAGGCGAGCCGCTCACAGTACTGCATTACCTCCGAAGCCGTATCATCCCCATGAATTACCGGTATAATTACTACATGTGAAGGTGCCAGACGCGGCGGAATAATCAACCCGTCATCATCACCATGCGTCATGACAAGCCCTCCCACAAGCCTTGTTGAAACTCCCCAGCTTGTAGTCCAGGCAAATTCCTCCTTACCGTTTGAATCCTGGAACCGTATATCCGAAGCTTTGGAAAAATTCTGCCCCAAAAAGTGTGACGTTCCCGCCTGAAGTGCTTTACGATCCTGCATCATCGCTTCAATGCAATAGGTTGATACCGCTCCCGGAAAACGTTCCGATGCGGTCTTCTCTCCGGTTATCACCGGCATAGCCATATAATCCCTCGCAAAGTCAGCGTATAATTCAAGCATTTTCCTTGTCTCTTCAACCGCTTCTTCCGCAGTGGAATGTGCGGTATGCCCTTCCTGCCACAAAAATTCTGCAGTTCGCAGAAACAGTCTGGTACGCATCTCCCACCTTACCACATTAGCCCATTGGTTTATAAGAAGCGGCAAATCCCTGTAGGACTGTATCCACTTGGAAAACATCGCACCAATGATAGTCTCTGATGTAGGCCTTACAATCAACGGCTCTTCAAGTTCCCCTGCAGGAACAAGCTTTCCCCCCTCCCCGGCTTCCAGGCGGTGATGAGTAACGACCGCACACTCCTTTGCAAAACCCTCAACGTGCTGGGCTTCCTTTTCAAGGAAACTTTTGGGTATAAAGAGCGGAAAGTATGCATTTTTATGCCCTGTAGCCTTGAATTTTTCATCCAGTACGCGCTGAATATTCTCCCACAAAGCATAGCCCCAGGGCTTTATAACCATACACCCCCTTACCGGAGAATTTTCCGCAAGGTCGGCATTTTTCACAACCTGCTGATACCACTCAGGGTAATCCTGCTCCCGTGTGGGAGTAATCGCTGTCTTTGGTGCCATTGTTATTGCCTCTCCTATATCGTATCTAAATGCAGATTGTTGTTGTAGGCGCTGTACACATCAGTCAAAAGATTTCAAAGCATCAAAATCAAGCGTGGCCAGATAATCATCCACCGTCTCAGCTCTTCGTATCTCAACGACATCCCCGTTCTCTCTCAACAGAAGTTCACCACAGCGCAGCTTTCCGTTATAATTGAAACCCATCGCACGTCCGTGCGCACCGGTATCGTGAATCACCACAAGATCACCCGGATCAACAGATGGTAACTCCCTGTCAATTGCAAATTTATCATTGTTCTCGCAAAGCGAACCGGTAACATCATACACCTGATCTGCAGGCTCATTCTCTTTTCCAGGTATGGTTATATGGTGATACGCACCGTAAAGCCCTGGACGCATAAGATCTGCCATACAGGAGTCGAGCCCAATATAGTTTTTGTAGATATTCTTCCGGTGAAGCACCCGTGAGACAAGATACCCGTAAGGCCCCGTAATCACCCTTCCGCATTCCATGTAAAGCTTGACTGGATCAAGTCCGGCAGAAACAATTATCCGTTCATACGCCTCCTTTACACCTGAAGATATCGCTGCAATGTCAACTGGTTTCTGTTCCGGTTTATAAGGAATACCAATACCTCCCCCAATATTTACAAACTCAAATTCTATGCTGAGCTGTGCAGATAGTTCCACCACCAGTTCATAAAGCATCTTTGCTGTATCGATAAAATACTGCTCTTCCAGTTCATTTGACGCTATCATGGCATGAAGCCCAAATCGCCTCACACCCTTCTCCTTTAACATTCGGTAGCCTTCAAACAGCTGCTCTCTTGTAAAACCGTATTTCGCCTCACAAGGATTGCCGATAATTTCATTGCCCGCGCGGTTTGGACCAGGGTTATACCTTACACTGACCAGTTGCGGCAAACCAATATGCTGCTCCAGATACTCGATGTGCGTTATATCATCGAGATTGATTATTGCCCCAAGCTCCCTTGCCGCTTTGTATTCAAAGGCAGGAGTGTCGTTAGAGGTAAACATAATGTCCTCACCGGTTATGCCGCACCTTTTTGCAAGTTCAAGCTCAGCCATGGAACTGCAGTCTGCCCCAACACCCTCCTTTTTCAAAAGTTTCATCATAAAGGGATTCGGTGTCGCTTTCACTGCAAAATACTCCTTGAACCCGGGGGCCCAGGAAAATGCATCTATCAACTTTCTCACATTCTCAACGATACCCTTTTCATCATATATATGAAAGGGGGTGGGGTACTTCTCAACCAATTGTTCAATCTTCTCTTTAGATAAAGGAAATTTTTTTCCAGCCATGAAAAACTCCGTGTAATAGAATGAAAAACAGAATCGGTGTACTACCGACCTATAAAAATAAGAAATTTGCACCCCTCTTGCCACTTAATTGGCACTAAACTCATCAGCCCAGCTCTCAACCCTCGAAAAATTCCCAGTGCACAATTTCCTCCAGTGGCTTTCTGGCCTTTTTCTTTGAAGCAACTTGTGGATACCCAAGAGGAGTGAACGGTACCGGCTCCACCCCGGCAGGTAAACGGAGGACCCTTTTAGCTTTATCTGCATTGAAAGCACCGATCCAGCAGGTACCCAACCCCATTTCAGCTGCCTGCAAGGTGATATGATCCATAGCTATGGCGGCATCAACCTCTCCATACTCTTTCCCATCACCCCTTTTCCAGCTTACCGATTTGTCGAAGCAAACAGCAATAATTGCAGGTGCATTTACAAACCACTCCCAGTCATACACTGCTGCAGGGTTTTTTCTCGTCTCTTCTTTATAACAAACAATAAAAATCCAGGGCTGATTGTTACACGCTGAGGGAGCCCTTCGTGCGGCATGAAGGATCTGAAGGATCTTATTCCTCTCAACTCCTTTTTGAGAAAACCCTCTGACAGAACACCTTTTGTCTACTAGTTCTGAAAAACTCATACATAGCCCCTTGCAACCAGAAAATTACCCCGATAAAATTAGTCGCGGTTTAAATACGCAGTAAGAAGACATCAGGCCCCTTACCGCAAAGATAACAACCGTTATCCCTAAACAGTTAGTCCCCCACAACTGTGACAGTAAAAAAGCCTTTGAAGCTGCCTCAGAAAATCATTTACCAGGATATTCAGGCAGATACCACACACCTTCGCGGAAATAACCGTTGGTTCCATCAGATTCTAAAGACCAAAAGTAAATTCGGGACATTGACGGGGGGTGGCGACAACGATGGTTACGCCCCCCCCGGGCCCCTGCCTAAAAGGGGGACCGATTCAATAGAATCGCCTTTTAAAACCTCGCAGTAAACATCAATTCAGGCCTGATCTCCATTGTTGCAGTTACATTTCTTCCGTCGGGATTGACTGTGGTAAATTTTCTCACTCTTGGCGTAATGGTTAGATTCTGGTGAACATTCCAGCCATACATCAAATCCAAAAACAGATAATTAAAATCGGAATCATCCATCTGCAGATCTTCAGAGTAACTGAATAAAAGATTGGCAACAAGAGATCCGGGGCCCATACCGATGGTTGTACCAATTCCGGCAATCACACCAACATGTTCATATTGGGGGGCGATAGTAACCTCCCCGGCCCCAACCGATCTCACCCCTTTGTCATTTCTGCTGCCCATATTATCAACCTGAGCATAGGCGCCAAAAGTTCTCAATACAGTTTGTTGATTTAATCTGTAGGTCGCCTGAAATCCTGCTGCCAGTTCATGATCGCCCTGTTCCCGCGCACTGTTGTAGTTTCTGAAAACAATGCCCACAAGCTGAGGCGTAAGTGTGAAGGCCCCGGCAGTAAACGGCAAGTCCAGCACAAACAGTGCAGAGGTAGGATTTCTGTTTGGATCTGTGACAATCTGGTCACCAACACTAACAGCTCTAAATCTGGAATCAATGACAGAGGAGAGCAGGTTTACATTTAGACCCACATCCCCAGTAAGAACCGGGACCTCCATCTTTAAGCCCATAAAACTGTTATTGGTAATTACCGGCCATGTGATAAATGCGGCGGCGCCATACGAACCGGTACTTAGCGATCGTTCAATAAGATCAAGCGGCCCATAACTTAGCACCGGAACGATCCCCAGAGCTACATTGACCGCTCCCGGGTTCCACCTGGCATAGGCAAGATGAAATCCGGGTACAATGCCGGGAGGAAACTGCCTCTGTGCTATTACCGGATTATTATTCAGGAAATTTACATCATCGGTATGCACCCAGTCATTACCGATCTGCATCTGAAATGAAACCTGCTCACTGACATCGGCCTTTAGCCCGACAAAGTAAGAGATGGTATTTGCGTAGTTAAAAGCGGTCGCACTTGCATCATCAGTAAATGCAGAATTTACACGGGTCCGTAACCGGTATTGAGCCATGCCATAGGGTGTAAAGGAAATTTCGGCTTTTAAAAAAGATGCTGAAACCAAAACAATTGCCATAAATGAAATGCAGAGATTGCGCATACTTCTCCCTTGTTAATAAAGATACAAAATGGTCACCTTGGATTAAATAACTGCAAATTAAGCTCTGAAACGTTTTTCTTATGCTGTCGGTCATGATGAGTGTCGGGGGTGAGAGGCCATAACAATGCAGCATTGTCCGAATTCACCCATTCAGGTTTGAATTCAGATCTCACTCACTGGTGTAACACTATTCTTCTATTTTTTTATAAACCGTTCACGATCCCTGAAAGCGCAAGGAACATTTCGTCCTGCTTAGTGGGATCAGCACATGGTTTTTCCGACTACCCCGATTCATAAATCAGGGCATCGAAAAATCATATTACGGTATATATAACACCCTGCGATCGATTACCTGAGTTGGTTTACCCCTGTTATCCATAGTTTTAACCCTGAGAATATAGGTTCCGGCAGAAACACCCCTTCCGTAGCGATTTTTCCCATCCCAAAGAATAGTATGCCACTGATTTGGAGTACCCGAATGCTCTCTGCTCCAGACAAGTCTCCCTCGGATATCAACCAGGCTCAACTCAACACTGTTTACTCCCACCACCGGCATGAAATACCTTATTGGCACCGCACCTCTGTTGAGACCACCGACACTTTCAAGCGAGAATCTGAGTTTATCCTCAGTAAAACCTTCCCGTTCCATATACGAACTTGTACCCACAACCAGAATTCTTTCCTGGGATGAGTTTGCCTCAAGGGTCAGTTGATTCTGTTTTTTAATAGCTCCATTGCGAGGGTCGACAACAACCATCTCGAGACTGTCGGGGAAGTTTGAACTCAGCTCCATCCCCCATTGTATAGTTTCCCTGGATGATCCTCTGTTGCTGAACCGCAACCTGAACTGACTACCACCGTTCTGCAGATCGGGTGTAAAGAGGTGCCCGTAAGAGCGCCCCTCTGCACCCTCGATTACGGTGACCTGAGCGGTATTCATTGACGGAGGCGCCATAAAGGTTCTCTTGCTTGCACCGTACCCCAGCATTACCGGATTAAGAGTGCTGCTGTCGGAACTCAGGGCATGTAACACCAGATACCACGATTGCAGACCGCTCTTTTTTAAAGCACCGGAAACAACATCAGACATCACTGCCGGTATGGCAGGAATGACCATCTCTACAGTATCCTTTGAACTGTTATATACCGTATAAGCATCCCGGGCCCCTCCCTTTAATTCCCTTTCAAGATCCGAAAGTGAATCAACCGGGTTATTATGAGAATAAAAGAGTGCAGCAGAATAGGTTCTGTTCAGCGATCTCCACTCATACATCTCCAGGCCATCACTGCCGCTTGTTGCATCTATTATATCTCCCACCTTGACATCAAAATTATAGGGAAGCCCAAAATCAGCCCACTGTTTGGGGGGGATTATTAATCGCCAGGATTCTCTGGTGTTAATACTTCTGGAAGCACCCAGATCGAGACTTCTGTTCTGATCGGTCTTTATCCACAGTACTCTTCCCGGCTCGAGATTGAAGTCTGTTCCTGCTGCAGCCTTATTGTACTCAACCCATTTGTCTGAAGCATTGCGATTACCCTTATGCTCATACCATCTGAACACCCTGAATCTGGAGTTATCATACCGCAGGCTTTTGTCACTATCACCCGACAATGAGGCCAGTGCCGCAAGCATTGCATCATCCTCAAGTGCCGTTTTTGCAAACAGTGGCCGCCATCTTAACCGGTCTGTCCTTGCACTGTAGGAATCGAACGCTACTGATCTGGATATATTTATAAGCTCTGAACTTCGGCCATTGGAAACCTCGAGAAACGCAACTATTCCGTGATACTCCTCAGAGGCGTCTGCAGGAATTGTTACCATAACCGTCTGTTCTCCAGAACCATCAGTATCAACCTTAAAGAGTGTTGTGTCCATCTCAACCAGCTCGTTTTCTCTTATATATCTGATCGTCATTGAAGCATTTGCAATGGCAGCCCGTACGGTAAATGTATCAGTAACAGCACTTGCAGCCTTAACCTCCACCTCTTCATACGCATCACTGTAGTCGACCTCAAAATCAGTGGTGTCTATCATCAGTTTAAAAGGTGCATTATAGAACGGTGATTTCGTCAGGTTAACCCTTGCAGTAACGACACCATTTTCTTTGTCAATTTCACCATTATGCATCACCATCCACCTCCCGACACTCTCTATCCACCGGTATATTCTCACATCATCGATCGAATAATCTGAGCCGATCTCCTGAGCTTTAAAACCGATTGAGAACTCTGAGGTGTGGGTTCCGTTCTCAAATTCATACCCTATACCTGCAGGAATAAATCCGGCGGGCTGTTCAAACTCCACTATATTGATTTTGTCATTGAAGTCACTGGTAAAAGAGTCAAGAATAACCATTCTGTTATTTGCATAAGCCGGTCTTGGCTGGTTACGCCTGAAGAAGACTGGTTGGGTTTTGAATGAACCCACCATGACTTTGTAGGGTGCAACCGGAGGCATCCGCTCACCATCCCGCTCTATCCACAGATGAAGGTAGAGTGTTGTATCGAATACCAAAAGCGTATCACTGATATTTGGTATTTCAAAGTAGTTTTCCTGTGTGTTTGCCGGAAACGATGAGGCAGGGTAAGCTACAGTGTCAGAGGTGGTAGCCACACGCAGATAGCGGTATTCATCCGACTGCATCTCCTCATCGTTTATTGTAAAATAGCCTCCGAGACCGAAAATGGAATCCACAAAGAACACCGAGTCGATTTTAACGATATCAGGTGTTTCACCAAAGCCTTTTTCCGGATCTGAGTAGAGGTTATTTTCTACCACTATAACTTTGAACTCGTAAGAAGAAGAGCTCTTGAGCCCGTCAATTACAACTTCATTTTTATCCTTTGAAACAACTACCGTATCTGTTTCCGTCTCCCCTACTTTCTGAACTACCACAATAATGCTGTCACCATACCCGCCTGCCTTTTCCTCCCAGCTCAGTCTGACACTAAAGGGTCCCAATACTGCCACTTCCACACTGCTGAGCGGATCGGGGCGCATGGCAAACAGGGCCGTAACGGAGATGTCCCCCGTGACATCCTTATCCACCCGTGGGTTATCTGTATGGAGAGTATCGCTGAGGCCGTCATTCCATCCGATAAACTCATAACCGGAATCAGGAACAGCCAACACCGTGTCCCCGCTTCCTCCGTGTGTCACTGTCTGAGGCGACTCTCCATCAATACTGCCATTGTCACCAGCGGTGTAGGTCAGAGTATACTCAAGCGGTGCAAATTCAGCAGTAACGGTCGTATCCGCTCTAACACTCTCTTCTCTGCGGGAAGCGTCCTTAACCCCGTCACTCCACTCTGTAAAAATATACCCTTCATCCGCAACAGCGGTAACCTCTGTTCCGCTGCCTTCGGGTGCAACAACCTGCAGGGTGTCGCCATCTATGCTGCCACCCTCCCCAGCCCGATAAGTCAACGTACGGAACTCAAGCGGTGCAAATTCGGCAGTAACGGTCGTAT
>SKJJ01000227.1 GCA_007115975.1 Chitinispirillum sp. | reverse complement strand
GCGCTCTCAAAATCATACTCCGAACAGTATGAATGTATCTCATCAACCAATTCCTTATACAAACCTGCAACCGGTAAAAGTATTGACAGCTCCCTGAGTGCCCCGGTATCCGCATCAGAGAGCTTTTCCCGTATTGCGCGGAGTTGTGCCAGAAGAGCATCCGGATCAATACTCTCCCTGTCAGGCTCTTGCTGGTTGTGTCCGGTATAGAAACTGTTAAGATGTGCCACGATCTCTGCAGCTATGGCGAGCCCCTCCTCAAACCGAGTCAGCTCTGTAGTTCCCTGAGACAACTCCTTCTCCCATTGGGTGGCAATGAGCCTGAGCTCTGCACACTCGAGGGTTCCCGCCATCCCCTTTAATGTGTGCGCAAGACGCCTGGCTTCGCTGAGACGACCCTGGTCAATGAGTTCTCTGAGCTGTTCTTCAAGAGTGTCCTGGGAATCCATGAAACGTCTGAGCAGATTGTCAAGCAGTCTTCTGTTTGCGCCAAAGCGGGCAAGCGATTTTTCTATAGTTATATGCGGATGATCCGGTGGCAGCAACACATCTTGACTACTCATAGCGCTCTGGACAGGAGCCTGCTCCCCGGCATAATGGGGGCGATCCTTGCCCCAGCGGGCGATTGTTGCGTAAAAAGACTCTGTCTCGACCGGTTTTGCAATGTGCCCCTGCATACCGGCCTCAAAACAGCGTTCAATATCGCGGCTCATAGCATTTGCGGTCATGGCAATGATCGGCAGTTCATCGGCTGGTTGGCTTTTGCGGATCATTTTTGCAGCGTCGTACCCATCCATGACCGGCATCTGTATATCCATAAGCACCAGATCCCACTGCTGTGCCAGTGCCAGATTCAGGGCCTGCTCGCCGTTTTGGGCAATGGTGACACTGGCTCCAACTCTTTCAAGAAGTTCACAAGCGATCTGCTGATTAAACTCATTATCCTCTGCCAGAAGAATTTTCAGTCCCCTGAACAGCCCGGTGTTATCGACTCCCTCTCTGTGCTCTGTAAGCAGGGGGACATTGGTTAATTTAACAATAGAGTTTAGAAGGGTGCTCTGGTTGAGAGGCTTTAAAATCACACCAAGAAAGGCGGACTCTTCGATCTCTTTTGAATAATTCCCGGTATTCCAGTCCGAAGTCATAAGAAGCATAGGAAACGTAACTCCTGCATCACGGAGGGCTGTACCAAGGGTGAAACCATTCATCAGAGGCATTTTGCGGTCAATTATCGCCATCGAAAAGCTGCTCTGCCTTGTAAGCTCAATAGCATCCTTGCCACCGGTAGCTGTTGTGCAGCGGATTCCCATCTGTCCCAGTATCTCTGAGATAACATCAAGAGTCCCAGGGTTGTCATCCACCACTAATATGTTCAAACCAGAAAGGTCGTAGGCCATGGGGTTATTTTGAACCGAGGCGCTCTGGGGGGACTGCGATATCTCAACGGGCAGCTGTATGGTAAATACCGACCCCTTTCCCGGTGTGCTTCTTACACTGATACGTCCGTTCATCAGCTCAACAAGCTTTTTTGAGATGGAAAGCCCAAGACCGGTTCCGCCAAAACGACGGGTAGTGCTGGTATCTGCCTGAGTAAAGCTCTGGAAAAGTGCGCTCACCTCATTTTCATCCATACCAATACCGCTGTCTTCAACAGAGAACTGAAGGGTTGCAGTGTGCTCTGAAAGATCACTGCAGGAGATGCTCAGGGTAACACTGCCTTCACTTGTAAATTTAATGGCATTGGAGACAAGGTTGAGCAGCACCTGCCCAAGCCTCAGAGGATCGCCCACAATGCATTCGGGAACATCCCCGTCTACACGGACCAGCAGTTCGATGCCCTTCTCCTGTGCATGAAAGCCTACAACTGATGACATGTTTGCGATCACTTCATCGAGTCTGAAATCAATCTGCTCAACGTTAAGCTTACCAGCCTCGATTTTTGAAAAGTCCAGTATGTCATTGATGATCCCAAGAAGGCTTTGGGAAGATTTGTGAATCTTTGAAAGGTAATCGCTTATCTTTTGTTGGGGATTGGCCAGTATTGCCAGGTGTGTCATTCCGATAATTGCGTTCATCGGAGTTCTGATTTCATGGCTCATGTTGGCAAGAAAGTCGGCTTTAAGCCGTGCAGACTCCTCGGCTCTGATACGTGCCTGCTCAAGCTTTGCGGTCAGTATCTTTATCTGATTGAGCTCCCGCCACTCAAAGATAAAGGTGATCTCCACAAACAGGGCAACCAGTGAGATACTGTACGGACTCATCCAGAAGAGCGGGTAGCTGCCGGTAAGCAGATGCAGCAGATCATGTGATGAAGTCAGCATCATGATGATAGCACCGACACACGTAAGCATGTGTGTCCATGTGGGTTCCTTGAAGATACTCCAGTAGGAGACATAAAAGATGGCAGCGAAAACGGGGGCCAGGCATAACATTGCTATCAGGAAAAACAGTTCAATTGCAACAATGGTGGGCATAAAGATGATCAGCGGGGTAATGCTGAAGACCCCCAAAACAATGCGTCTGAGCTTTGGGGCAAAAGGATGGTTGAGGTAGTCGTAGAAAAGCAGAAGGATTGTGGGCGGAGAGAGGATCAGAAATCCCCTTGTGAGGCTGTAAAGGATTTTTCCGTTAAACAACGGGGAGTCCAGCACATGTATTGAGTAACCCATTGAAACTGTTATGCACACGATTGCAAACAGCAGGCCGGTTCTTGTGCTTCGGTCACCGAAGATCCAGAAGACAAGATTGAGGACCCCCAGAAAGAAGACCACAATAATTATAGCGAACACCAGGTTTGTATTAAGAAGAGTAATAACCCATGCCCGGTGGTGCACCTCGGTATAGTGTCCGACATACAGATCCGGGGCAGGCTGCCCGAAACCGCCATAAAAAACGTCTATTTCAAAATGGAGTGTATCTCCTCGGCTGGCCCCAAGATCAGCTGCTTTTGCGAAATACCGGGATTGATTTCCCGTTCCGTCAAAACTACCCCAGCGGCTTACAAGTATCCCGTTTACCTTGAGCTCATAGGGGTGCCATGCAGGTCCAGTGGCTACCGCTGCTGCCCCGACAGTGCTGTCGAGCACGATGGTCCGACTCAAAGAGATTCGACCGGAAGTGAGCGGGTGTTCAGTTTTGCCAAAGGTGATCTTCTGAATTGTTTCACTGCTGCGACTGTAGCGATGGGAGACAGAGATAAACGCAGCAAACAGGGCAGTAGAGATAAGAACCGATAGCACCACCTGACTGACTACGGTTTTTCTGAAAATCCGGGGGCGTCTGCTGTCATGCTCTTTCCGGATATCCTGTTGCTCTGCATCTGCTGACATAATGAAAATTTCTGGAAAAGTTATACATCTTGTCACATGTAAATTGAAAACCGGATTTACAACCCTCATATCAAGTTAGGATCGCGTGTAAAACCGCTCCATGGCATTACCATAGTGCAGGGCGACCAAAAAGTTGAAGTCAATATCCGGCGATGGGAAAATTTCCGATCTATAAAGATAAATGTAAACCTCGCATTATTCAAGGAATTCAGGTGCAAATAAGCTGCGCGGCGCAAATTGCCTAAAATGGTAGTGGCCTGTCGAAAGAACCTGTACACAAGGGTATTCAATCATAAGGGGAACTTACGAATCAGCGGCAGGTGTTGACCATATTTGTTGCTGTTTTTATGCCTGCTGGGAGGGGTTTTGCGGGTTTCTCATTCATCTGAAAATCTTTTTAACAGAGTAACGGCACAGAGCCAAATCTCACATTCCTCTCCTAACCCGGCAATACCGCTGGTGGTCCCCCCGAACGTAAACTTACACTGTAGCCGAACCAAGGCCACAAGGGGGAGACCTCCCG
>SKJJ01000207.1 GCA_007115975.1 Chitinispirillum sp. | reverse complement strand
GAGCAGACCATTACCCTTAATATAGTCCCAAACAGCGAATCATACGTTTCCCCTCTTCTCTGCAGAGGGGAAACGAATTTGTTCACTGCTGCACCTGTGAATCGAAACGAAGAAACTATCTTGTAGTAAGGAGTGCAATTTTTTCATCAATCCATTGTGAATTCACGGGGGGGTGATCAAGTTGCTTTTCAGGCAACATTGCTGAAATATCGCGGTATGTCCTGACTGCTCTGTTAATATCTGCGCTTTCCTCGAAAGCTCTAGCCAGATGCAGCAACAACGTAATGCTTTGTGAACCTTGCGGGTGGCTTTGTATGAATTTTATACACCTTCTGTATCTTTTGTTAAACAAAAGGGCTGTTGCATAGGTATCTGCAATTTGAATATTACCGGGGAGCAGTTCAACAGCCTTCTCTGCAAGTTTTTGCGCAAATGTAAGATTCTGATTACTTTGTAGAAGAGACCAGGCAAAGTTATTCAGAATAACGGCATACTTTGTACTATCGTTTTGGAGATCTGCACTGAACCTGTTCAGGATTTTGTCAAATAGAGTAACAGCTTTGTTGAAATCCCCGATTCCCACAATAAACTGAGCATATTCAAGAAGTGTAGTAAGGCTCTCATCTTTGGAAATAAGATCCAGATATGTGCTATGCGCCTGATCATCTCTTCCCAGTTGTATAAAAGCTCTTGCCAGTATTGAACCGTAAAGGGAAAATGGCATTTCAGAAAAGCGGACGGCTTCTACAATTGCATTGTATTCCTCTTTAAGATAGAGAACTCTGAGCATTAAAATACCAAACTGGTTTTCTCGGGGATATTCCTCGTATAAATCACTCACTATGCTGAGGGCCTTTTCCAATTGCCCTTTTTGGATTGCAATGATTGCACTGACATACCTGACTCCAGGGTCGTCCTTGTAAAGTTTTTCGAGCACCGCTTGGGCAGAAACACTTTCGTGTATCAGATTATTTCTCAGTGCCAAATCCCTGAAAAGCTCAAGTGAATTTCTGGAAAACATTTTGCGCCTGTGCATATCGCTCAGGAGTGCAAGCGCCTGTTCATCATTGCCTCCCCCCCCAAGAGCTGAAGCATATCCAACCAGCACGTGCGGGTATTGAACAAGGAAATCGGGAAGATTTCGGTAACCGGCCAGTGCTTCTTTGTAGTTTCCCTCAATGTAGTTTTCACGGGCATAAAGTAGTTCAACAAAAGGCAATCGGGGAAGAACCGATCTGGCATCTGAGAGCATTTGAAGGGAGTTGTTTTTCTGCCTCATAAAACCTGCAACTGATAAATAGAGTTCCTTTTCCCCTTCAATTTGTCTGATATTTTCTTTGTCTAAAGAAGAGATGAGGTCTTGGATCTTTTCATGATTATTGGTGGATCGATAAATAAAGGCAAGCATAACCCTGGCCCTCAAGCCAAAAAGCCGGTCACATTCAATGAACGCAAGCGCTGTACTGAGAGATTCCGCTAAAGCAAAGTCTCTTTGCAAAAGTGCAAATGAAGTGTGTTCCAATTGCATTGCATCGGTGTACAAGCCAAGCCGGTATGTTTCATGGAAAACGGAGTCGAGTTTGGGGTATTGATGATCCATTGCCAAAAAGTAGGTGAGTGCAATATACCCCTGTTCATCCAGCTGCTTCTCCTTGCGGCAGCTTTCAAGAACAGAGAGGGCCTGGTCACTTTCGCCTTTTCTTGCGTAGGCACCGGCAATTTTAACACAAATTGCAGAGGAAGGACTCTCTTCCTGAGCTTTTTTCCACTGGATGATACTGGAATCGTATTGGCTAAAAAGGATAAAAAGATCACCAAGCCTTTCATGAGATTTAGCAGAATCTGGGATCTGGCCGTAAAGAGAGATTGCGTGCTGCAATGCCTGATTTGAATCGGCAAATTGGCTAAGAGCACTCATAACAGTAAGTACATCAAATGTCTTTAACCCGTTGTCCCAGGCTGACTGGGCGTGAATGAAGACAAGGTTGTGGTTTGAGGTGCTTTTTGCTGCAGCCCAGTGGTAGAGAGGCTCGGAGCCGTTTATGTCAATAGCTCTTTTATAGTAGGAGTAGGCTCTTCTTAGGTTATTGGTCTTAAACAGCTCATTTCCCCTGGCAAAAGCCTCTTCGTGAGATAACCGGTCGGAGCAGCATAGCGTAGTGAGAACCAATAAACATACTATAGTGAGTGGTTGATATTTTTTCATTATGACTCCCATACGGTTAAAGATATCCATTGATTTCAAGTAAGATTTTCTATATATTAGTTACTCAGAGAAAACGTAAGCATTAATATTCCCACTTTGTAATTTCCGAAGCATAAAACCAAATTCCATATTTGCGAAAAGAAGCGTCCCGTTGTTAACCGCAACAGTAGGGGTTAAAATTAACTGATTACCCTTACACACCTATTCACCAGCCATTACAGCGAGGTGTTATGATTGCAATGTCGAAAAATCCACCCATTCGGTTCCCTGATCGTCTCATCGAAGACGCGCCGCTTCCATGGTGGGTTGCAAAAGTTAAACCACGTCAGGAAAAAGCTCTTGCATTTGATCTTATTGAACTGAATGTGGAATATTTTCTTCCAATGTACACCAAAAGTACCCGCAGGCCAGACAATAATAAACCCCGTAAATCGCTTTTATGTCTGTTCCCCGGCTACATATGCTTTGCTGCAAACAGTAATGAGATAAGCGGGCTCTACAAAACCAATCGGATAGTGCAATTGTTGGAAGTCAGGGCTCAGGACCGTTTTAAGAGGGAAATTGCTCAAATTCATCTAACCCTTGAAAACAAGCTGAGTATCGATCCGGTTATTAATAATCTTAATGATTATAAAGAAGGAGTGGCGGTGGAAGTTTTTCGGGGCCCAATGCAAGGATTGCAGGGAGTATTCTTAAAAGCAGCCTCCGGCAGCAGGCTGGTCCTATCAGTGGAGCTGCTCGGGAGTGCTTCGGTTTTAATCGATGCATCAGATGTTAAGCCTTTGTGAAATAAAAAGAGGCTTTTTCGTAAGAAAAGAGCCTCTTGAGCAAGGGAACTGTCTGTTTTCTGGTTTAAGCAACTATCTTTTTTCTGTAAACTACCCCCAAACTTGCCAACCCCGTTAAAAACATCATCAATGTACCGGCTTCGGGAACGGAGTGGTGTCTGATCAGAAAGTTTTGTGACTGGTCGCTTACAACAACCCTGAAATTATTGTCTGCAAAAGTCTTGAAATTATTGAAATCTGTCAGGTTCAGATTGCTCAGTTCCGCAAGCATGTTGTTGGCCTTATCTCTGTAATGTCCTGATGTATAATCGTTATGCAGTTTAAAGTCACCACCGCTTAGATCATAACCGGTATTCTCATTCTCCCAGGTAACTTCCCAAATAGCGATCTGGGTGGAGACTGCACCACTTAATGAAAGGTTGTCTTCACTTGCGTAGGTCTCCCATAACCATGCAGCTTTTACCAACCTTTCATTTACAAGTGATGGCTTTACAATGTTGTATGATATTTCACCCTCTTTGATCCATGTAGGATCGACACAAAAGGCTTTCTGGGGAGTACCGACACCCGTATGTTGGAGAAGGTACTGGCCGGCATAAACGTTCTTGTAATTACCAATTTCTCCGGGGCCACTTATTAGAACCGGAGTCCCAGGATAAACTCTGCTGAAATTCAGATCAATAACATCAGCACTGCTGCTGATAGCAAAAAGTGCTATCAGTGAAGACATCACCATAAAAGGTTTCACCGTTTTTGTCATCTAACACCTCCTCCCTTTAGTTTAAAAAAATAAGACACACTATAGTGTGTCTTTATCTACTTTCAAATAGGGTGCCAATTCTCAATTGATATATGTGAGCACCAATCAATGTAAGCACCTAAGGATGATCGAGGCGGTGTAACTATTTAAAGTATAGAATGAATTGAAAAAGTATTAAATCGAGCAGAGACCAAAATGCAGGTTCGATAACTTCTTCCGGTTTAAAGATCTGTCCATGATGATTATCTCCAGAGAGCTACTGATCGCAGACTATCCATGTGCTCTTAATCGGACAAGATTACAAGTAGATACCAATACCAAGTTTACCTATAAGATCTGAAACGCTTATGATGGTTACCGCTATTTGCTTGAATTTTTCTGTGGTACAGACTGCAGAACTATAACCTTGTTCAACAGAGAGTGTTTTTAGATGTCTTGTCGGAAGATCTTGATTATACCTTTTCAGCTCAACCGTACATTCCTTTCCCGGAATACAGGCAAAGCTGTCAAACGGACATGAAAATCCTTCTCCTATGGATTTTATATAACTCTCCTTCAATGTCCAGATTCTGAAGAACACCTCCGTAAAATGTTTTTCGCAAGTGCATTCACTCAGTAACTCCTTCTCTTCGGGTGAAAAATTGCTGCTCAAATCCTGAGAGACGTTTCTGTTCTTTTCTATGTCAATCCCAATATCGAATCTGTCAATTGCGCATACGACCCATTTACCGGAGTGGGAGATATTGAATTGAAGACTGGAATTGGGAAGAGATGGCTTTCCATAACTGTTTGTTATAAATGAACTGCCATTTTCCATTATTTGGGTGTTGGCGAAGATTGCATACCTTATGAGCGCTTCACCTGTGAGGGATCTGCATGCATCTTCCCTGAACTGAAACGATTTGACTTTCTGGCGACGCTCAGAGCTGCAAAACTGATAAAGTGCAGAAAAACAGTTCTCGTTAATGTTGTTTGCGCAGGGAACAGCAAATATTTGGGGTGTGCTCTCAGGAGCACCGGTGATTTTATCTTTACACATTATCTATTCACCATTTTGAAGATTTTCATATACAACCTTTATAGGCCTTGTTAGAAAATTTATTCAATCGCAAAGACTGATCCCTCCTTGGATGCACTCCTCACACTGATGTTCTGTTTTCTCCAGGTTCAATGATACATTGACGAAAAAATATCATCCCTGAGGCCTTTAATGAAGTAAGTTACAGGTGTAAAACAAATAAGAACCAACAAGAAAACAGACTCTCAAAAGGTACAAATTCAAGATAGGTTTCAACAGAAAAGAACGCAAGACAAGTGAAGTTAAATTTGCCAAGGGCTCATTTCTGCCAGGGGGGTGAGAATAAAACGCAGCTGTTCCGGAGATGGAAACGCAGAGATTAAATCTCCCACTCCTCCTCCAACCGCACCATCTCCCTCCCAACGAAAACTAAAAATATAGCTGAACCAAAGTTTGTTGGGGCGACCTTCCCGCAGTACCGATTGGCGTGGACGTGAGAATAAAACGAAGAGGGCGTAAAGATGGATAAGATATAGAACGGGTTCTCTGTTTTTGATTTGCAAATTTTTCAAATGTGATTTATTATAAAGAGTTTCAGGAGCGAAGTGTATTTTGGAAAAAGGTGGCTTGAAGCAGTAGGGAAAAGTGGCAGCACTCAATGAAAAGGATTACCATGAAATACTTCCGGATAGCTTTTAGTATCTCTCTTCTGCTTGGTGCAAGCCTTCATGCTCAGGTGCACATACGGTATAATCTGGCAGGGTATCTTCCGGTTCGCCCCAAATCACTTGTCCTCATATCCGATACCGATCTAAGGGGTCAAAACTGGAACATTGAAATTGATACTACCGTTGTGCTCGGTGGCACTGTACCTGAAAGTAGTGCCGGGGCAGGTGACCACACAAGTCACCCATTTAATCACCTGATTGATTTCACCACTCTTGAGGATGTCGGTGATTATACCTTTAAGATTGGCACAGAAGAGGCTCCCATAAGAATCACACAGCACCCATACTCGGTTTTTATCACCGATGCACTTAGACACCTCAGGACCGCGCGCAGTGGTACAGAGGATGCCTTCAACCACGGGTTTTCACATGGCGGGGATTCTGCAGCCATTGTTCATGTTATCGATGGTGCACCCGAAGATGGAAACTGGACAGAGGCCTCTCCGAAACAGACAGTTGACTGTCTTGGCGGCTGGTATGATGCAGGTGATTATATCAAATTTACGCTAACCATTGCCACAACCGTCTATTACCTTCTTGAGGCCTGGGAATCCAATCCGCTTGCATTTACTAAAGTCATCTCCACAAGTGAGCTTCCCGACATTCTCGATGAAGCACTTCACGGGCTCGACTACCTAATGAAGCTGCATCCGCACCCCGATCTCTTCGTGATACAGGTGGGTGATGCTGCAGACCACAATCAGGGGATAAGGATGCCTGAGAATGATGCCCTTGATGGACAACGTCCTGCTCTGAGCGCAATCAGTCCGGTCCACATGGGCCTGACTTCGGCAGCTCTGGCAAAGGGCTCAAGAATCTTCAGAGAAATAGGCGACACCCAGAGGGCGGATGACTTTCTGGATAAAGCATTATCAATTATGGACAGGGCTCGTCAACCTGATGCGCTCACTGTTGGTGCCTACGAGAAGGATGCAACCAACGATTTCTACAGAGACAATACTCTCAGTGACAACATGGCTCTTGGGGCATTCGAACTTTACAGAGCCACCGATCAAACCTCCTGGCTTGACTTTTCAAGAGAGCTTGCACCTGAGAGCGGTTACTGGATTGGCTGGGGTACCTACAATTTTAGTGTAAATACTGGTCTGCAAGAGCACCACGAACCCTCCAGAACTGCAGCACAAGGGGATATTGACCGCTTTGTAAACAACATGGATGAGGTTTGGGGTATTCCTCTTACCTATGTCTGGGCATCGCTTCTCAACTGGAATGCCGCAGGTGCTGCCGCTGGTTCATGGAATATGATTTATCCCTCTGAAGAGGTCCGCAAGCTTCACCTTCTGATGGTCGACCTTCTGTTTGGCAGAAACAACTGGGGCGTAAGCTTTATGGCCACCACCCGATTGCCCAACAGTGTAAGAAATGTGTATAGTCAGATCTACTCCTTAACCGGAAATTTTCCCCACGGAGCGGTAGCCCTGGGGCCCGGTGATATTGCCACTCACGATCAGATGCAGCAGTATTTCGGAACTCCACCGTCAAGTTCGCTGAGTGAATTTAATACCAGTGCTGCAGTCTTTTATGACTGGGATAAAAATTTCATGACTATGGAGACTGTCACCATGAGCCAGGCATATGCAATATGGATGCTTGCACTGGCAAGCAACACAAGCGAACAGGCACCTGCAGATCAATCCCTTCCCGAAGATCCAAAAGACAATATTGCTATAACAGAACAGTGGATGGTACCGGTTGACCAGGTCACCTGGTACCTCTATTCAGATGACGGAGAGGGAGGTAACAGCACCGCTCAATGGGTCGACCGCAACAGCCGCAGTGTTTTGCTCACTCCAAGGGAAGGTGTTCAATATCCCTATACAGGCTTTGGCTTTGTAATACCTGCTTCCAACAGCGATCTTTCAGCGTATGATGGCTTTAAAATCTATGGTTCATTCCAGGAAAACCAGGCTTTTCGGGTGGATTTGGCAATGACCAGTATTACTGACAACAATTATCATGGAAAGTCTATTTCCGGCAGAGAAGATACAGAGATAACCATCCTGTTTTCCGAGCTGCAGAGAGGCTGGGGCACTTCTCTTGATTTTGACCCCACCTTGATAAAGGGACTTAATGTCAATTACACCAACACTGCCTCTTGGGCAAATGTTCAGATCGATTCGGTGGTATTCTTTGCAGTGGAGAATACCGCTGCAGTACAGCCTATTCGGCATAAAGGCTCAGTTCAGCAGACAAACTGGGTAATTTCAGGGCGCACTTTCCAGTGGCTGGGTGTAAAAAAAGCAGATCTCAGACTATTTGATGTTAAGGGCAGGGTGATATGGAAAGCAACTGTATATCCAAACCAGATCCTGACCATTCCCCGATTCAAAGGTTTAGGGGTGCTTATGACCTCAGAGAGAGAACTGCTTGATCACTGGATGGGGTTTTGATAAAAACTAACTTGACGCTTCTTGATAAAGTTATCTAAATCAACAAAAAGCTTTCGGTGAAACAGTTGTTTATGGCTACCCTGCTTTTTGCACCGCAGTTATGAAAATGGTGAAATTCACTATTTTAACCTTTGAGGATTACGGCAGGACAATAGTAAACTTTGTAAACCTATCGATGCTGTAGTGTTTTTAGGAATTCTGGTTTGAGGGAGTTTTTACAGACCCGTTTTACACGCGATGCCACTTGTTTTCTTGTCAAGATATAGTGAGATTGCAGGGAGAGTGCTAACCTGTGAGATGGAGGTGGAAGATCTCTGTTAGGGCCCTTGAAAACAGAGTTGCAGCCAGGGGAGAGATTCCCCCCCCTAACTGTAAAAACCTCTCTTTTGCCGTTTTTTTTTCACATAACCCTTTACAATTCATTTATAAAAAAGTAATTATATACTAAATGTTTCTACCCTAAAACCCTTTTGCTGTCAAGGACACTGGCATGCACCATGACAAAATCTACAAAATCAACTCGCAAATTTAAAGCCCCGAAAAAGGCAATGTATCTTCAGACCAATCTTTTTGGTGGACCGGAAGTCCCAGCAGAAGAATTCATCGAGTATGAGCTTTTAAAGCCTTCAGTAAAAGCCAGAATTGCCTCCCAATGGGAAAACCGATCTTCCATACGTTCTATCGCCCTGAATACGGGGGTGGAAATCAATGTGGTTACAAGAATTGTAAAAGAACATTTCAGCAAGCTGCTTTTGCAAATGCGTGACCCGGAGATTGCCGAAAGGCTGGGTTTGACCAGTGTGGCAGTAGGGCAGAGAAGAAGGGCTTTGGGGTTACCCAAAAGCAGTGCTCCCACGCGTCATTGCAGGTTACAAAACAAGAAAGTCAAATAGAGAAATAAAAAGAAACGACAGGGAATTTCTTGAAAAATTACTCGGCTATATAGTAACTCTGAAGCGTGGGAAAATGTACCTGCAAACCAGGTACACCAATAGATCAATTCTTCTGATTCAGAAAGTTTGTACAGCTTTGTTAATTGACAAAAAGTTGTAATTGCCTTATCGTAACACCCGTGATTTTTTTTGGGGGGGTGCATCTACAACCAAATCCTGCCATCTCTTCATACCAGATAAATCCATCAAAGTCCTGCAGTATCTGTAAAATTCGGGACCACCGGTAAAAAACAACCAAACCAAAATGGAATTAGTGCCCAGGGGCAATCTCTTCTATAAATTAGGGGTAACCCATTATATATTTAACTATCTAACTGGTTTTTTTTCAAAGCGGGAAGCGGATGAGACAGTCTCAGGGCTCTGAAGTGATAAAAATGGACTCAATCCTGAATTTTCGTCAGTTGGGTGGGTACAGGGATAACAGTGGCAAATCCATAAAAGAGGGTACAATTTTCAGAAGTGGCAGTCTGGATTGTGCAACAAAGGATGATCTGCGGCGGTTATCTCTGCTTGGTATCAGAACTATCTGTGATCTTCGGGCAGATATAGAATCAAAAGCCAAGCCGGACCGGTTGCCCAAAGACTCCCCGGTCAGGTATATAAACGTGTCTGTTTCTCCCAAAAACATTGAGTACATGATTTTCCATAAGAGAGTGGGAGCTCTATTGACCGGAAAATTCAGGGGAACTGATTTTCACCAGGTGATGATTGATCAGTACGCCGATTTTGTACTGCTCTTCAATGTGCAGTTTTCAAATCTTCTTTCAGTTATCTGCCAAAAAGAGAACCTGCCGGTTTTAATCCACTGCACAGGTGGAAAAGACCGTACCGGTTTTGCATGCGCACTGATACTGGCCATTTTGGGGTTCCCAAAAGAGACTATTCAGCAGGATTACCTTCTGTCCAACGAGTACAGGGGTGGCTTTGAAAAGAGATTAAACAGTATACTGCTATTTATGCGCCTCTTTGGGATGACGCGGGAGAAGCTGATGCCATTAATTGAGGTAAACAAAGAGTTCCTTGATAACTCTTTTCAAACAATTAAAAGAGAGTATGGATCATTCAAAGATTATCTGGACAGGGGACTGGCGCTGGATGACGGGTCTGTAAACTGTTTGCGTTCTATATTGATGGGATGACGTATTAGCTGATGTTTATCTATATCTACTTTGTAATTTTTTTCATAGCCGGCATTTCAGGATTAATCTACGAGTCGATATGGTCTCAGTACATTAAGCACTTCCTGGGCCATGCGGCCTATTCCCAGACGCTTGTCCTGGTAATTTACATGGGAGGGATGGCACTTGGATCATGGATTGTCAGTCTAAAAACTTCAAAATGTAAAGATCTTCTGTCGGTCTACGCACTGGTACAGGTGCTGCTGGGAATCGCTGCACTGCTTTTTCATGGTTTTTACCTGAGGTACCTTGATTTTTCCTACGAGACGGTGATACCATTTCTTGACAATCCATTGTTGATTTCCCTGTATAAATGGATTACGGCATCCGTAATCATTCTGCCCCAGTCGGTGCTTCTTGGTGCTACCTTTCCTCTGATGGCTGGTGGTGTTGTGCGTAAATTTCCGGGGCTCAGTGGATATAAGATATCGACACTTTATTTTGTAAATAGCCTGGGAGCTTCGATTGGTGTTCTGTGGAGCGGCTTTTTCCTTGTTGAACGATACGGACTAAGAGGCGCGATTGTCACTGGTGGCTTATTTGATATGGTGGTCGGGGTACTGGTCTATTACCTTTGCCGCAGGGATGCTAACAGTGATCTGCTTCTACAAACCGCCGCATCGGTAAATGCTTCTTCAGAGAAGGAGGCCTGTTTTGAAATTATTACCCCTGACTCAAAAAAAAGGTACTATCACCCGCTTTTAGCAATTGCATGTCTTACCGCCACAGCTTCATTTATGTACGAGATCGGCTGGATCAGAATGCTGAGTCTTGTTCTTGGCAGTTCAACACACTCCTTTGAGCTGATGCTCAGTGCATTTATCTTCGGACTTGCCTTGGGAAGCTTTCTTATCGCAGAAAAAATAGACAAAATAGAGAATGTTCCCCGTTTCCTTGCAATAGTCCAGATACTGATGGGGACAACAGCGCTGATCACACTTTTTACCTACGGCAATATGTTTGAAGTGATGAGGTATACGATTAATGCTCTTGAGAGAAATCAAGAGGGGTACTTCTTTTTCAACATCATATCCCACGTTATCTGCCTTTTGCTGATGTTGCCAACCACTGTTTGTGCCGGGATGGTTATTCCTCTTGTTACCCATATACTCATGAAAAAGGGGTTTGGCGAGCAGGCTATTGGTAAAGTGTATGCCTTGAACACTTTTGGCGGAATTATCGGGGTGATACTGGCAATATGGGTAGTAATGCCGGTGTTTGGCTTGAGGTTGCTGGTGTCGTTGGGAGGAATTCTTGATATCGCTATAGGGCTTTACATTCTTTATACTTTTGCTGAGACCCGTCAAGAGGCACTCAAAACCCTCCTCACTCCCGCATGCGTAGTGATTGTGCTTATTGCTCTAACATTCGGGCATCTGGATCCGGTTCTCATGTCCTCGGGTGTTTTCAGGTATGGGAATATAGCAACTAACAAACGGATTGTTTCCCATCGTGATGGAAGGACCGCTACTGTTTCTCTGTTTGAAACTGCCAGAAATATGGTGCTGTCAACAAACGGAAAGCCTGATGCAAGCATAGGGCTCGATGGACACAGCAGTGATGAGTACACCATGGCTATGTTGGGGGTTATTCCGATGGTCATTAAGGATCAGGCTGCCGATGCTGCGGTTATCGGTATGGGAGCCGGAATGACAAGTCATTATCTTTTGTATGATGATCAGTTTGAAAGTGTGGATGTAATCGAAATAGAACGGGAGATGGTAAGAGCTGCAAAAAGGATGGGGGAGCGGGTGGCCAACACCTTTACCGATGATCGATCCAACATCTATTATGCAGACGCAAAATCCTTCTTTTCATCACGCAACAAGACCTACGATATCATAATCTCTGAACCATCCAATCCATGGGTCAGCGGCGTGTCCGGGCTCTTTTCAAAAGAGTTTTTCGCCCGCATTAAAAACCACCTTAATCAGGATGGTATTCTGGTGCAGTGGTTTCATAAATATGAGTGTGATATTTCAGTTGTTGCTTCAATACTGAAAGCATTGCGGGAGAACTTCCCGCGCTACGAACTGTTCTCTGTTGGCTCTGATTACATTATAGTCGCAAGTGAAAATCCCGCAGCTGATCTTAGTGTAAAACGGGATGTTTTCGAAATTGAAACCCTTGGTAACAGTTTAAAGAGAATGGGGTTCAGCTCAATTGATGATATCAGACATCTAAGGTTTACCGGCAATAAAGTTCTGGATCCGCTGATAGACCATTACCCCTATCCTGCAAACTCTGATTACCACCCCTTTGTAGATCTGCATGCTGTTAAACACCGCTATATGGGTAATCATGTGGAGGAATTTAACACTATTGCAAAATCCGTCGTTCCATTGAGAAAAATTGCAGAGTGGGATACTGTCTATATACCGTTTGATTTATACCGTTTTTTCCCCGATGTACCAAATCTTACCGACATTTATGATGCAAAGGAGTACTACAACAGGCTTGTGCATGGTGATGGCCATGGTGGTGTTTCGGTTAGTATTTCAGATCCGGCTTTAATGACACTTGCGCATGCTGCCGCTAATCCAGAGGCGGTATCCTTTTATCAGTTGCAAGTTGACATCTTCAGAATTCTGGAAAAAACACTGCCGTACCTGTCCGCAACTGAAATGGCCAATGTCTGGGAGGCTATCGGGAAAAAAACTTCATATATGCAGTTCGGCCATGAGGAGGCCCTGTGGATGGAGTTTTTTGGGGCCTTATGCAATTACAATATGTTCGCAGTAAATGATCTGGCCAGATTGTTACTGCCCCTTGATAAGATAGTTGACGGTTACGCCACACGGGTACTTATTGCATCCCTTTTTATAGCCGCAGCTGATGTTGGTGATTATACAGAGCTTGACGATATCTGGCGACGATATGAGGCCAGAGACAATCCCCATCTGATTGTTCGTCTGGCAAGGGATATTGCAGGCATTATGTGACGCGCTGCTTTAAATAGCCGAAACTTGCTAATGTGGTATTCAGGGCTATATTTTTATTGCTGTTACACTAAAGCTGCATAAGTGTTGGACTATGAACAAGTAGTGTAAAAAACGTATTTTCACCACACTGTCCGAAAAACCGCTATTTCGGTTTCAATTCACATAGGAAAACAGGGTATGGAAAGTAAAATTAAGGGTGTACCGGGTAAGCGCATATTTATCCCACTGATTTTGATGCTTTCAGTCTGCTGTCTGGTTGGTGCCGGGATAGGCTGGTTTCTATACCGCGTGTATGAAACACTGCCCAGCCATAATGAACTTCACACAATCGAACAGCCCCTGGTCACCAGCGTTTTGGCCCGAAACGGGGAGCTGATCCATGAGTTCAGTACCGAGCGGCGATTCTGGGTCTCCATTGATGAGGTCCCGATAGAACTCCAAGAGGCAGTGCTTGCAATCGAGGATCGCAGGTTTTACACCCACTGGGGAGTCGATGTGTATCGGATATTTGGCGCCGTGTGGATTGATTTAATGCACCGACGGTTTGCCCAGGGAGCCTCAACGATCACCCAGCAGCTTGCCCGCAATGTTTATCTGACCTCAAGAACCTCTATGGTCAGAAAACTAAGAGAGATGCTTACCGCTATCAAGCTTGAACGCAGGTACACTAAAAACGAGATTCTGGAACTGTATCTTAATCAGGTATATCTTGGAGCGGGTGTTTACGGTGTGCAGGCTGCAAGTCAGCAATATTTCAGCAAGGATGTTTCTGAGCTTGATTTGAATGAGGCTGCAATGATTGCCGGAATCATTCAGCTTCCGGAGCGTTACCGGCCCGACAGAGAAGTCAATGTTGAGCGAATGACCAGAAGACGTAACATAGTTCTGCGCTCAATGGTTGCAGCAGGATATCTGGAGACCGGTTCGGCAAGAACGGTTATGGATCAGCCCATAGCCTCCAATCCAAGAGAGCGTCGGGCACCTCTTGGGTCCTATTTTATTGAGATGGTAAGGCAGCATGTGGCGGGCCGGGTCGGGCATGATCTTCTGTATAACGGTGGCCTGACAATTCATACCACCCTCGATCCTGTGGCGCAGGATTCAACGGAAACAGTCGTTGCGCAGCGTGCTGACTCCCTGCAGCTGAGATTAAACCGTATGTTCCTTGACAGCTCTGGGGTGCACAGAGCGATGGATATTCCAAGGAATGTCTTTTTAGCCAGTTTTGATTCAATTTACAATGTCCACAGTGCCCGATTTTCGGATCTTCCTGATTCTGTTAAACTTCGCAGAGCGCAGATAGCGGTTGTTTCTCTTGATGTCCAGACGGGTGAAATTCTGACACTGGTGGGTGGGCGTGACTTTACTGAAAGCAGATTTAACCGGGCGGTGCAGGCAAGACGGCAGCCGGGGTCTGCCTTTAAGCCGGTTGTTTTCACTGCAGCCTTTGACAACGGGTTTAATCCTGCTTCTGTATTGCTGGATCAGCCAATAACTCTTGTAACCCCTGAAGGTGAGTGGCGGCCTGAAAATTACGACAGAACATTCAGAGGTCCCATGACGCTTCGGGATGCTATGGCCAGTTCGGTTAATCTTGTGGCTATTCAGCTCTTTGAGCGGGTCGGAGGTGAAATGGTAATTGATTACGCCCGCAGGATGGGTCTGCAGCAAAGAATGAATAATGTTCCTTCACTTGCAATAGGCGCCTGTGAAGTTATACCGCTTGAGATCACTTCAGCCTATTCTATATACGCAAATGACGGATTGCGTGCAGAGCCTTTTTTTGTCGCCAAAATAGTGGATAAGGATGGTCGTGTACTTGAAGAAGCCACGCCACAGGTAACACGGGTGTTATCATCTGAAAATGCCTTTCTTATGAGTTCTCTTATGAAGAGTGTGGTCTGTTGTGGTACCGGTGCCTCTATTGGGCGCCTTGGATTCAGAAGGCCAGCTTCAGGAAAAACCGGAACAACCAACAACTATTCCGATGCCTGGTTTATTGGATTCACTCCTCAGGTTGCAACCGGGGTTTGGACCGGTGTTGATGAAAGGCGATCTATGGGAAGGGGAGTAACCGGTGCACAGGGGGCAATACCGGTATGGGTGGCTGCGATGAAGGCACTGCACAGGGATTTGCCGGTTGAGGATTTTAAAAGACCTGAGGGAGTAGTGTCGGCAACGGTCTGCAGGAAATCGTATAAACTTGCCAGGGCTGGGTGTACCGAAGCAATCAGAGAGGATTTTCTGGCGGAAACGGATATTGACTCGTGCGATGTCCATGGCAGTGTAAGGAGGCCGAGGGAAAGCGGAAGAATCGATCAGTTAACTCCCCCAAGGCGTCAGAGAGATGGAGGTGACCGACGGGATTTTATGTTTTAGACTACAAATATGTTGACATGATGGTGGGAAAAACTTAATTTAACCAGTATGAATTCAAAAGCTTTAATAATCAGTCTGCTACTAAAAACCGTTGATGTGGTCATCGGAGGTATTGTGGGTATTCCCAAAAACAGGGGAGCGGGCATTTAGAATCAGAACATGATTATTCAAAAAGGCCCGTTCCCGGTTGGGGACGGGCCTTTTTTATTTCTATATAATAAATGGTTTCTTGATTTACAACATAACAGTTCGTATTTTTAACTGTTTAATCTTAATTTCAGGCCTTATTACATGTAAGGATGGTGGGGGTGCTTTTGAAAAAAACAGGTGCACAGATTATTGTTGATGCTATGGTTCAAGAGGGTGTTGACGTTTTATTCGGGTATCCGGGTGGAGTGGTCATACCAATATTTGATGTTCTCTATGACACCAAAGAGATTAATTTTATCTTGACGCGTCATGAGCAGGCCGCAGCTCATGCCGCTGACGGTTATGCCAGAGCAACCGGCAGAGCCGGGGTATGTCTTGTTACTTCCGGGCCGGGTGCCACAAATATTATGACCGGCCTTGCAACCGCTTTTCTTGATTCAATACCGATGGTAGCAATAACCGGGCAGGTTGCTTCACCTCTTTTAGGCACCGATGCGTTTCAGGAAGCTGATATTGTCGGTATAAGCCGTCCTATCACAAAGCATAATTTCCTGGTGAAATCGGTTGAGGAACTTCCAAGGATTATGAAAGAGGCATTTCATATTGCAAACACCGGAAGACCTGGACCGGTACTCATTGACATACCGGTTGATGTTAGCAGAAGTGTTCTTGATAACTATGTCTATCCAACGGATGTGTCAATCAGAAGCTATAAACCCAATCTTGTTGGACATGTAAAGCAGATTGAAAAGGCTGCCGAAAAAATTGCCGATGCCAAACAACCGGTGATCTTTGCAGGCGGGGGAATCATTCACTCCGGTGCCCATGAGGAGCTCAGGGCATTTGCCGAAACAACCAATATCCCGGTGATAACTTCGTTTATGGGCCTTGGCGGGTTTCCTGGAGATCATCCCCTGTTTATCGGCATGCCGGGAATGCACGGTTCAAAATGTGCCAATTTCACTCTGCAGGAATCAGACCTTATCATCTCAATAGGTGCACGGTTTGATGACCGGGTAACCGGTTTTGTAGAGAAGTTTGCACCCAATGCCTCGATTATTCATATGGATATCGATCCTGCTGCCATATCAAAGATTATAAAGGTTGATGTGCCGGTGGTTGGTGATGCACGCAATATTTTACAATCACTCAACAAGATCATAACACCGCGTAAGGCTGACGCATGGAATGAAAAAGTTAACAGCTGGAAAGGTGATAAACTCTTCTCTTACCCTCCCAGTGACGGTGCTATAAAGCCACAGGCGGTAATTGAGAAACTCAGTGATATGACAAACGGCCAAGCACTTATTGCAACTGAGGTTGGGCAGAATCAAATGTGGACTGCTCAGTATTATAAATTCCTAAAACCAAGGACACTAATCTCCTCCGGTGGGCTTGGAACAATGGGGTTTGGAATGCCCGCAGCTATGGGAGCGGCAATGACCAATCCCGGTGTTCCCGTTTTTGATATTGCAGGGGATGGCTCGATTCAGATGAATATTCAGGAATTGGCTACACTTGCCATAAATAAAATACCGGTCAAGATAGTCATTCTTAACAATTCATACCTTGGTATGGTTCGGCAGTGGCAGCAGATGTTTTTTAACTATCGCTACAGTGCTACCTGTCTTAAGGGTGGAGCGATATGCGGTAAATGTGTCGGGCCGCAGAATTGCAAAAAGAAATATCTGCCAGATTTTGTCAAGCTTGCAGAGAGTTATGACATACCGGCCTTTAGAACTGATAAAACTTCTGAGATTGAATCGGTTCTCAGCAAAGCTATTGAGATTGACGGTCCTGTATTGATTGAATTTATTGTGGCTCAGGAAGAGAATGTTTTTCCAATGGTGCCGGCTGGAAAACCACTTGATGAGATTTTGGAGGGATAATTATGAGTACACATACAATATCAATTCTTGCTGAAAATCATAGCGGTGCTCTTTCCCGCGTTGCAGGACTATTTTCTAGCAGAGGTTACAACATCTCTACTTTGACGGTTGCAGAAACTGATGACCCGACTCTGTCGAGGATGACTATTGTTGTAAAGGGTGACGAATCCATTCTGGAACAGATTGTTAAACAGCTTAATAAGCTTATCGATGTGGTTAAGGTGGTTGATTTTAAGGAAGAACCTGTGCTCGAAAGGGAGTTGATACTTGTAAGAGTTGACGCTTCTAAATCAAACAGGCATGAAATTATTGAGGTTGCCAATTTGTTCGAATCAAAGGTGGCTGCGGTTTCACCAACATCGGTTACTCTGGAATTAGCCGGAGAAACACCGAAAATCAATGATTTCTGCCTTATGCTTAAACCCTACGGAATTAAAGAAATTGTTCGTTCCGGGGCAATAGCTATTGGACAATTGAGAAAATAAAATGGGACAGTGTTTCTCGGGTCAAAAGTCGCGCTTGGGAAGTATACTGAACCAGACACTTTCACTTTTAAGAAGGAGCCCTGAATATGGCTGTTATTGATTTCGGTGGTGTTAAGGAAGACGTTATTACCCGTAAGGAATATCCCCTTACAAAAGCACGCAAAGTGCTTAAAGATGAGACAATTGCAATTATTGGCTACGGTGTTCAGGGTCCTGCTCAGGCACTTAACCTTAAAGATAATGGTTTCAACGTTATTATCGGCCAGTCAAAAAAGTTTAAAAAAGACTGGGACAGAGCACGTAAAGACGGTTGGGTTCCCGGAGAGACTCTCTTTGATGTCGAGGAAGCTGCAACAAGAGGGACCATTATTAAAATGCTGGTATCTGATGCTGCTCAAATGAGTATCTGGCCCTCAATTAAAGAGTGTCTCAATGAGGGAGATGCGCTCTATTTCTCTCATGGCTTTTCAATTGTGTACAAGGAGCAAACCAAAGTTATTCCTCCTGAAAATGTCGATGTCATTCTTGTTGCTCCTAAGGGCAGTGGTACATCTGTAAGAAGAAATTTCCTTTCAGGTGCGGGCATTAATTCAAGTTACGCTGTTTTTCAGGATTTTACCGGCCGTGCAAATGACCGCTGCCTGGCTCTGGGTATCGGGGTTGGTTCTGGGTACCTGTTCCCCACCACATTTGAGCAGGAAGTATACAGCGATCTTACCGGTGAGCGTGGTGTGCTTATGGGTGCTCTTGCTGGTATGATGGATGCTCAGTATCAGGTGCTGCGTAAAAACGGTCACAGCCCCAGCGAAGCATTCAATGAGACTGTTGAAGAGCTCACTCAGAGCCTTATCCGTCTTGTTGATGAAAATGGAATGGACTGGATGTACTCAAACTGTTCGGCTACTGCTCAAAGAGGTGCTCTTGACTGGAGACCAAAATTCAAAAAAGCTACTCTTCCTGTTTTTCAGGAACTGTACAAATCGGTAAAAGACGGTAAAGAGACCAAACGGGTCCTTTCTGCCTGCGGAAAAGCTGATTACAAAGAACGTCTGGACAAAGAACTCTCTGCTATCGGAGATTCTGAAATGTGGCAGACAGGAAAAGCTGTACGTGCATTACGACCAAAACAGAAGGCTCGTGAAATTACAAAAACAACTAAGGGCATTAAAGGTAGAGGGGGAAACTAATCCCGCTCAGTATTTGATTGTTTATATCCGGTCTGTAGCTTGTTCTCTACAGGCCGGATAACTATAAAAGAGAGATAATAAAGTGTTATGAAAAACAACAGGGTAATAATTTTCGACACCACACTGCGTGATGGTGAGCAGGCCTTGGGCTCGAGTCTTTCTGTCGATCAGAAACTCAGAATCGCACAGCAGCTTGCCCGTTTAAAAGTGGATGTTATTGAAGCCGGATTCCCGGTGTCATCACCAGGTGATTTCAATTCTGTTCACACTATTGCATCTCAGATAAAGGGCCCGATTATATGCGGTCTGGCCCGTACGGTGGAAAAAGACATCCTCTCTTGTGCAAAGGCTATAAAGCCTGCGGAGAGGGCAAGGGTCCATACCTTTATAGGTACCTCTGTTATTCATACGGAAAAGAAGCTCAGAAGGTCCCAGGACAGTATTCTTGACATGGTACGGGACAGTGTGAAACTGGCAAGAAAACATTGTGAAGAGGTGGAGTTTTCAGCTGAAGACGCAGGGAGAACCGGAATGGATTATCTCTGTCGGGTTGTTGAAACTGCAATAAAAGCCGGTGCGTCCACTATTAATATTCCTGATACTGTGGGATATACTGTTCCGGAACATTTCGCCTCTATAATTGACGAGCTTTTTAACCGGGTCCCCAATATCGACAAGGCTGTCATATCGGTGCATTGTCATGATGACCTTGGTATGTCTACGGCTAACTCTCTTACTGCGGTGGCACATGGTGCACGTCAGATCGAATGTACCGTCAATGGTATTGGGGAGCGGGCCGGTAATGCAGCGCTTGAAGAGATCGTTATGGCACTCAAGGTACGAAAAGATATCTTCAAAGTAACTACCGGAGTTGAGGCCAGGGAACTTATCAGAACAAGTAAACTGGTCAGAGACATCTGCAGTATGCCGGTCCAGCCAAACAAGGCTGTTGTGGGAAGTAATGCATTTGCACACTCTTCCGGAATTCATCAGGATGGAGTCTTGAAATCAAAAAAGACCTACGAGATTATGACGCCCAAGGCTGTTGGTCTCAAGGAAAACAGAATGAATCTTACCGGTCGTTCGGGAAGTCACATGGTCAGATCAAGACTTATAGCCTTGGGATACAATGAAAATGACGTTGATATAGCAAAATTTTATATCAGGTTTAAAGAACTTGCCGACAAAAAGGGTACTGTTTATGATGATGATCTTATTACCCTTATGGAATCGCGCAGTGATGCGGACATGGAAGATAAATACATTCTTGAATATATAAATGTCTCAAGTGGTAAAGGTACAGTACCCACCGCTACCGTTCGTATAGCAATAGATGGCAAAGTGTATCAGGAGGCAGCTTGTGGTGACGGGGCTGTGGATGCTGCTACAAAAGCTATCGACCGCGTCGTGGATTTCAAGGTCAATGTTGAAAATTTTCATATCGAAGCTGTCACTGAGGGAAGAGAGGCGTTGGGAAGGGTGGCTATAACCGCACGGTCCCCCGAGGGGCTTTTTGTGGGTAAAGGCACCAGCACCGATATTGTAGAAGCCTCAGCTATGGCATATATGGATGTGATCAATAAGATGGCAAGAATAAAGATGTTTAAAAGAAAGAATGGTAAAGGTAAAAAGCAAGGATTGTAACCCCCTGAACTCTGCCGAGTAGTTAAGCGGCAGACTTTGGGAAAAGTGCAGCCTTTGCTAAAAGGTAACGGAACAATTCGTCGCTGTTGCATGAGAAATCCTGATCCGACGCATATTCCGGCAAAGATAGTTAGCAGACCCAAAAAAACAACAACTCATATTATCTTACAAAAGGATCCTTTGATGAAAAACTACAACATTGCACTTATGCCCGGTGATGGCACAGGCCCTGAAGTTCTTGATGAAGGTGTTAAGGTTCTTGACGCTGTATGTGCCAAGTTCGGTGTAAAAATGAACTACACAAGTTATGATTTCGGTGGTGAGCGATACATGAAAACTGGTGAAACACTGCCTGATTCAGGTGTTGAGGAACTCAAAAAACATGATGCCATTTTTCTTGGTGCTATAGGACATCCCGATGTAAAACCCGGTATTCTTGAGCTTGGTATTTTGCTTAAATTGCGTTTTGCTCTTGATCAGTATATTAATCTCAGGCCCGTTAAACTCTACCCCAATGTCGAGACTCCCCTTAAGGATAAAGGACCAGAGCATATAGACTTTGTTGTTGTCAGAGAGAATTCCGGTGGTATCTATACCGGCATGGGTGGAGCTACAATGGTTGGTACTCAAAACGAAATAGCCACACAGGTTATGTGTTATTCAAGGCCTGTTGTGGAGCGTTGTATCCGCTATGCATATGATCTCACACGCAAACGCAACAAAAAAAATCTGCTCACTCTGGTTCACAAATGCAACGTTTTGACCAATGTCGGTGATCTCTGGGTCAGAACACATCAGGAAGTCGGAGATGCTGATTATAAAGATATAAAACAGGATTACAATCATGTTGACGCATGTACCATGTGGATGGTGAAAAGTCCTGAGTTTTATGACGTCATTGTAACATCCAATCTCTTTGGAGATATTATAACCGACCTTGGTGCAATGATTCAGGGTGGAATGGGTATTGCCGCAGGTGGTAATATCAATCCTGAGGGAGTTTCGATGTTTGAGCCCATTGGCGGAAGTGCTCCCAAGTATACCGGACAGAATATCATCAATCCTATGGCTGCGATCTGTTCTGCTGCGATGATGCTTGATACACTGGGTGAAACTGAAGCTGCCGCTGTTATTGATAAGGCGGTAAATGATGCACTTGCGAGCGGAAAAATCAAAAGCCTCTCTGCAGGCAGGATGGGTATGAGTACTACTGAAGTAGGGGATTTTGTTGTTTCACTTATTTGATCCTGATATATTGGGGAGGTATCTAAGGATACCTCCTTGTAAAAGGTTTTTTGGCAATTGTAGATGTCTTAATGTAAGGCTTTACCATTGCTTCCAGTGGGGAATTCAGGGTTTAGAGACGTAACAAAACAGTAGCAATTTACTGAAATGACAAGTACCCTTTTAGGTGGGTCACGGGTTTTAAAGGGACCGCAACTTAAATACCAGACAGCCTGTATTGCTATGCTGTACTGGTGGATGGAGATTACAATGACCGACATGAACAGAAAAATCGATCTCTACGACACAACTCTCAGGGATGGAAATCAGGCACTGGGGATCAGTCTTTCATTAAACGACAAACTGAATATTGCTGAAAAACTTGATGAGATCGGTATTGACTATATAGAGGGTGGGTGGCCAAATCCTACCAACACGATTGATACGGAGTTTTACTCCAGGGTCTCAAAGCTCAACCTTAAGGCTAAGGTCGCAGCATTTGGCAGTACCCGCCGGCCGGGAAATCCGGTACATAAAGATCCTTTCATGCAGATGCTTATCTCAACCGGAGCACCGGTTGCCACTATCTTTGGAAAATCCTGGGATCTGCATGTGACCCATGTGATTAATACCACTCTAGAAGAGAATCTTCTGATGATTTCCGACTCCATTGCCTATCTTAAGGAGAATATGGATGAGGTGATTTACGATGCAGAACATTTCTTTGATGGATATAAAAATAATCCGGAGTATGCGCTGGAGACTCTTACTGCTGCGCAGAATGCCGGTGCTTCCTGTATCGTACTCTGTGATACCAACGGTGGACTTCTTCCTGATGAATTTCTCACTATCTTTAGGGAAATTAAGTCAAAACTCAGAGTGAAGATCGGGGTGCACATGCACAATGATTCAGGCTGTGCTGAAGCGATGTCCTGTCTGGGTGTACTTGAAGGGGCTGATCATGTTCAGGGTACCATTAACGGCTTGGGTGAACGGTGTGGAAATGCAAACCTGTGTACCATTATACCGAATCTCCAGTTGAAACGCGGTTTTAGCCTTATTACACCTTCTCAGCTGAAAAACTTTACTGCTGCATCTGTCTACATTGATGAGTTGGCTAATGTTACTCCTGATATCAGGCACCCCTATGTCGGTGAAGCTGCTTTTTCCCATAAAGCCGGCGCTCATGCTGATGGGGTACGAAAGGTAAGGCACTCCTTTGAGCATGTAGCTCCCGATGAAGTTGGCAATGTAAGGAATTTTGTCGTCTCCGATCAGGCCGGATCAAGTACTATTCTTGAGAAACTTGAACTGATAAAACCCGGTCTGGACAAAAAAGATCCTGATGTGAAAAAGCTGCTTGCCAAAATAAAAACTCTTGAAAGTGAAGGGTATCAGTTTGAAGCTGCAGAAGGATCATTTGAACTTATTGCAAGGGAGATCCTGGGGCACTTCAAGGAACCCTTTATTGTTAAGGGGTTTAGGGTTATTGAAGAGAAGAGGGAAAATGGGCAGGTCTACTCTGAGGCAACCATAAAGGTAAATGAGGAAGATGTCTTTGAGCATACTGCCGCAGAGGGTGACGGGCCGGTGAATGCTCTTGATAATGCACTTAGAAAGGCACTGATTAAATTCTATCCATCCCTTTCAGAGGTTAAGCTTGAAGACTTCAAGGTTAGGGTTCTCAACGGACGAGAAGGAACAGAGTCAAAAGTAAGGGTTCTTATCGAGTCGACTGATATGTATAACCGATGGGGTACTGTTGGAGTTTCAACAAATATTATCGAAGCTTCGTGGATCGCACTGATTGACAGCTTGAAATTTAAGCTGATGAAAGACACTATAAAGCAAAAACAGCAACAAGCGAATAAAGATACTTCTGTTGTGGTTGAGTGATCGCAATAAAAAGGTGGCTTGGTTGATAAGTGGTCATTGCGGCGAAGGCCTGAAATCAGATGGATACCCAATGTACAACTCTGGTCGTCATTACTGCGAAGGCAGGAACGAAAAATAAGTAGTATAAAAACAACTAAGTGGTTGCCGTTGAACACTTAATTAATTTCTTACTTAAAAAATTTTCAAGGGTTTTGTATGAAAAAAGAGATCGACTGGGGTAATCTAGGTTTTCAGTACATGCAGACTGATTCGTATGTGTCATCGGTCTTTGATGGAAATTCCTGGAGTGAACTGGAAGTAAGTAGTGATCCTCAGATGAGTATCCATATTGCGGCAGCTTGTTTACATTATGGTCAGTCCTGTTTTGAAGGACTCAAGGCTTTTAGTCGAAAAGATGGTTCTGTAGCACTGTTCAGACCCCAAGAGAATGCATTGCGTATGATTGAATCGGCAAATCGAATTGCAATGGTCGCTCCACCGGTGGAGTTGTTTATAGAGGCTGTAAAAAAAGTGGTGCAACTCAACAGTGACTGGGTTCCCCCCTACGGGGAGGGTGCATCTTTTTATATCCGTCCCCTGTTGATCGGAACGGATACCAGAATTGGCATACGACCATCACAGAACTATCGGCTCATTGTGCTTGGCATGCCGGTTGGTCCTTACTACAAGGACGGTTTTTTTCCGGTAAAGGGGTGCGTACAGGACTCCTTTGACAGGGCTGCACCAAAAGGTGTTGGAAATGTAAAGGTCGCGGGTAACTATGCTGCGGGTATGCTCGGAGATATTCAAAGTAAATCCAAAGGGTACTCTATCACCCTGTATCTTGACTCAGCAACTCACCGTTATATCGATGAGTTCGGTACATCAAACTTTCTGGCTATTACCCACGATAACAAGCTTGTCGTACCAAAATCAGAATCGATTCTGCCATCCATAACTAATAAAAGTATCCAGAAAATCGCAGAGGAATTCGGGTTGACTGTTGAGTGCAGGCCAATAGAATTCGAACAACTCGCAGATTTTTCCGAAGTTGGGGCATGCGGAACTGCTGCAGTCATTACCCCGGTCTATTCGATTACCAGAGGTGATCAGGTGTTTACATTTGGTGAAGAGGGTAAGGCCGGTAAAGTGCTTGAAAAATTGTACAAGGAGATTCAGGGTATACAATTTGGAGAGATAGAAGATCGCCACGGATGGATGGTCGAAGTCTAACCTTCGACCATCCTCTTATAAATATCCCCTCTTTTCACACTCCTGGAAGCCGTTGAGGTAGCGCAGGTAATTGAGCCATTTCATGGGGGATTTATCACTAAAAAGTGCTCTGATCTGCCGGTCTCCATCATCAAACTGGAATATGCTTTTTCTTTGGACAACAAAGTTGGTTGTCGATCTGACCGGCCAGTTCAACTCTTTTTCCTGGGATGAAAAAGTAAGCTGATCACCGGTGAGATTTAGTACACCATCTTCGGCGACTGTCTGGAAATCTTCCTTACCTTGTGCAATCTCCAGCGTAACATTCTCACTTTTGGTCATAAAACTGTTTTCTGACATGTTATTAATTTTGTCAAGCACAAAATGTTTCTGGAATTGTGCCCAGTCGTGAAGATCAAAAACCGGAGAGGTCTCTGTGGTTGATTTGAATCTGCAATGAGCATCTATTTCCCATGTGCTTTTGCACGAAAGGCAGGTTACGGTGTTATTCTCTGCAATGAGATGGTCTTCGGATAGGCATTTTTTGCAGACCCACAGGAAATGTTGCAGTCCCTCGGCCAGTCGTTCTCCTGTAAATGGAATTCTCAGATTTTCCGGGTCCTTGATATCGTTTTGATAGATCGATTTTTTTATTGTATCAAGAAGCTGCTCATCAGATAGTTCCTGAATCGCTTCTGTTGAAAGTACTTTGAACCCTACATTCACCCTGCCGGTTCGGGTCGTTTCTGCCCACCATGGTTTTGAAAGAAAATTTCCCTGAAAACGTACGAACACTATGGGACATTTGGCTCTTTTGGCAATTTTCTCGATACCCCGGTAGATGAGCTGTGTCTCTCCGTCCCAGGTGGTTTGCCCTTCGGGGAATATGCATACCGCTTTTTTGGATTTGAGGCAGCTGAGCGTGGTTTTCATAGCCTTAAAATCGGACGCCCCCTTTTTTTTGGGAATGGTACCTACGCTCTTAAGATACCAGCGGCTGATAGCACCAGCTCTGAATGCATCATCATTTATCATTAGTAAAAAAGGTGTTATACTGTAAAGTCCGGCCATCCACGGATCGAAAAAGGTGCCGTGATTTGAGATTACAAGAAATGGTGGTTTTGGGAAAGAGTCGGAATCCTTTGTCCGTTTAAAGCGGTGCTTGGGTTTAATATGGATCAGTATGAAGATTTTTGAGATGATGTTCCAGACAATCCAGGTGTAGATGGTTTTTAGTAGATTCATGATTATAAGCCAGGTAAAGTTTAATTTATGGGTTCATTTTCTATTTACATTGTCATGATTCGATATCTTGTTGTACTGCATCTTTTCGAAACATTTCGCTTAGCAACAACTATTTGACGACTTTATTCACCGGTGTATTTGGACTAGTTTTGATCCTCCTGGCAATACTCTCGTGGGGGTTAGATGGTGGTAAGTTAAGGCTTGTTTTATGCTTCGCTCACTCTGATTTCCTAGTCCTGTTCCCTTTTGAATGTAGTGCAGGAACTCTTCGACTTGGGCGGACCCGCTCGCAGGGTGAGCAGAGCATACTACAGTGTTAACAATAGCATAAAATGTACCTTAACCCAACACCTATGGCGGCACCACCTTGGCGGGAAATAGATCAATAATATAGTAATATTCTAAATAAAGACCACTTTTTGTGTTTACACACACCAATCAGACATTAAATTTAAAAAACATAATATCCCCGTCTTTCACAACATAATCACGTCCTTCTGAGCGCATTTTTCCTGCGGCTTTGATAGCTGCTTCGGTTTTATACTGCTCAAGGTCCTCCAGGGTGTACACATCTGCACGGATAAACCCTTTTTCGAAATCAGTGTGAATAACTCCGGCGGCCTGAGGGGCAGTTGATCCGCTGCGAATTGTCCATGCCCTGTTTTCCTTCTCTCCGGCAGTGAAAAAAGTTTCAAGCCCCAGCAGTTTATAGATCGACTTTGCAAGCATGTTTAGCCCGGGTTCCTCTAAGCCAAGACTTTCGAGAAACTCCTTTTGATCTTCGGGGTTGAGTTGTGCGATCTCTGATTCAACTTTACCACTTATCTTTATGCACAGCGCATTCTCCTCTGCTGCGCGTTTCTGCACCATTGCCACTGCGTCATTATCACTAAGGAGTTCATCTTCACCCACATTTGCCACATAGAGCACCGGTTTTGAACTGAGCAGATGCATCTGTGAGACCATCTTCATCTGTTCGGGGTCAAGGATTTTGCGCACCGGTACTCCTTCACTAAGACCCTTATAAACTGCTTCAAACACCGGAATCTGGGCCTTAATTTCTCTGTCGCCGCTTTTGGCCATTTTCACCACTCTGCTAAGCCCTCTTTCGGCGGTATCGAGATCTTTGAACATCAGTTCAGTTTCTATTGTTTCGATATCACGGATGGGATTAACGGATCCATCCACATGAACCACGTCACCGTTTTCAAAGCACCGTACGACATGCACGATAGCATCGACATCCTTTATATGTCCAAGGAACTGATTTCCCAGTCCCTCACCCTGTGAAGCTCCCCTGACCAGTCCTGCAATATCGGTAAGTTCGAGAAAAGCTGGTATTACTTTTTCGGTGGGGATAAGGGTGGTGATTTGGTCGAGTCGTTGGTCCGGTACTGCTACAACTCCCTGATTGGGGTCTATAGTACAGAACGGGTAGTTTTGTGCCTGCGCATTGCCATCGCACAGGGCGTTGAAGATTGTTGATTTGCCAACATTTGGCAAGCCTATGATTCCTGCTGCGAGTCCCATTGTAGTCCTGAAAAGTTATGTTGTTTTAGAAAAATAGTGATTTGGCAAAGGTGCCGATTTAAGAGATAAAAATAGCTTATGACATGAGTTGCTTCATACAGTAACCGGCAAGTTTTTTGCGTTGTACTGTTACATGCCTTGCATCATTAAACGTTGATAGAATCCGCAGACAAATAATCAGTATTTTAGAATGGGGGAGAAGATGTATGCCCATAATAAGACCAGTGCCGGGGACATTCTTCCTATCCTGAAGAGAGTGACCATATTTTCTGGTCTCTCAGAAAAGGATATCTTTTCAATTTATGAGAGCTGTGACATAGTAGATGCCAATAGTGGCGATGTTATCTTAAAAGAGGGTACGCCTGCCACCGAGATCTTTATTTTGCTGAGCGGGCGAATCACCATCATGCTCAATGTCGATCAAACCCCACTGGAGGTGGGTGATTTTGGACCCGGTCACTGTATTGGGGAGGCTTCCGTTATAGGTATTCAAAATCACAGCGCTACGGCGATTGTAATGGAAAACACCTCTTTGCTTGTCTTGAGCCGCAAGGTGTTAATGCTCTTGTATCAACAAAATGCTGTCTTGTTCTCGCATCTTATTTTAAACATAGCCAGAGAGATCGCCAGAAGACTTCATCATACCGATGAGATTCTGTTGCACTATGGGCGAAAAATAGGGCAGGTGTAACCCTGAGGTTAAAGGGTACAGTCCTCTTCTGCAAAGCTTTTTAAATCTTTTAGTACCTCTTCCATATCCTGATATCTCGATCTCCGTTGGCTCATGCACTTGTTGATAATATCGTTGACTTTTTCCAACCCTTGCGGGGGAGTTCGCTTCTGAGGTTTTTCGTAGGCCAGTTTTTCAAGGAAATGACTTGAGTTCTGGTCGATGTTCTTGGGGTGAGCGCCGTATAAAAGCTCGTAACAGACCACTCCGAAGGAGTAGATGTCGGTACTCTTATCCATATTTTTTGGGTTTAGAATCTGCTCCGGAGACATGTAGAATTGTGAGCCTATGATAACTGCATCATATTTGTCGGTGTACGATTTAACCCACCTCACTGTGCCGAAATCAGCAATCCGTACATCTAGTCTGCATGAGTTACCCCCTTTGCATTCACCGCAGACCGTGCGGGGAGAATTTGATTTTGTAAAAAGGATGTTTTCCGGTTTTATATCCCGGTGAAATATCCCCTCAGCATGAACGCTGCTCAGTTTTTCTGCAATCTTTATCATCAGATACACTTTGCACATGGGTCGTATGGTTGGATAGGTTTCATCTTTGGCAAAGTTGAAATAATCCCGAAGAGCCATATCCATCCGTTCCATAAGGATAAAACGGAACTCATGTTTGCTGTCGAATTCACCATGATCATACACCGGAACAACGCTGTGGGCAATCTTTTCAGACACATTTTTTGAAAGATCCCATTGGACATAGGATTCGTTTTTAAAGCGTTGTTTCACCTCCTTGACCCGCATCTCCTCTTCGAAGCGGTTGTACTGTTTCCCCTTTCGTATCTCAAGCAGGTCTTCTCTTAAAATTTTGATAGCAAAATCATGAATGCCGTCGTAATCTGAAGTTGCGGAGAAGACCTGTGCAAATCCACCGGATCCCATGTGGCGTCCAATGTAAATGGGGGGTTTGTGATGCCTGAACACCTTTTTGAGTGTTTTGTGCCGCTTATCGAGTTTGTTGTGATGATTGCCGAAAAAGTCGATCTTAAACTTCAGCGGAATAACATCTCCAATTTTTGAAACAATTTCATCAAAGGATTGTCGACTCTCTTTTTTTTCTCTCTTTTTTATCATCTATCCCCCTGGTTGCAAACAGAAGCTCCAAATCCGTTCTCTTCGTTAGCTTCGCTGCTCTCTTTGAGTACTCTTTTTACTCTGATTTTAAGTTGTTTTCGTCATTTTGTCCAGAGTGCACTTAGCAGAGGGTTAAATGCAGAGAAGGCCGGAGCTGTTTTTGTAAAAGATCTTCTCAAGTTCGCTGTCGGATAAACCACTGCTTTCGATCCATTTGACACTCTGAGCCTGATCGTACCATGGAGTATCACTCCCGAAAACGATCCGGTCTGTACCATGCTTTTTGCAGATTCTCAGAAAATCATCTTTATCCATATAGTTGTTTACTGCAGATGTGTCGAACCATATCTCCTCTGCGCACAATACCTCCTCGACTCTATCCCACACTTTCCACCCCCCCATGTGAGCGGCTACCATTTTCAGTTTTGGGAAATCGGTGTGCACTCTTTTTACCGCCTCTGGAAGAGCGTGGTCACAGGTGAACGGGCCGGGATCTTTTCCTGTATGAAACACAACCACTAAATCCGCACCGGACAGCTGTTCATACATCGGGTATAAAGACCTGTCATCGATGTGAAAGTACTGAAACTCCGGGTGAAGCTTGATCCCCTTGATACCGTTTTCAACAAGATAATCTATCTCCTGGGCAAAATTCTCGAACTGCGGGTGAAGAGCACCAAAGGGGATGATGGAGTCGTAACGCTGCAAAGCGACACTCTGTTTGTTGATCGATTGGACATGAGATGGTTTGGTGGCAACCCCAAGAGTGACCGAGAGGTCCACAGAGCTCTCTTGCATTGAACGTTGCAGTCCCTTAAGGGTGCCATCGGTGTGATTGTGTGTGCCAGGAGAAGTCTCTGTAATGTGCTTAATGGCTTTTGGGGCCAGTTCATAGGGGAAAAAGTGGGTATGGAAATCTATGATTTTCATCAACGTCTCCGGGCTAGTGCAAACTTAGTAATAGTGTTGAGGTAAAAATAGTTTTTGGAGAGCAGGGTAGTTTGAAAAGACGCAGGAGGATAGGTATTCGAAACTGAAATTGCACTGTGATACGCTCCAGTTATACTCGTTTCTGTGCGGCTCCCAAAAAAAAATAGTCCAAAAAGATTACAACCTCAGGGTTATATTTCCAGAAATCGACAGGTTTGCCGACTGTCTGGAAGAGCTGTACACTTTGTAGTGGTAGTCTGTGAAAAGATATATCGACAGGGGTTCGATCGGAGTGAAAGAGATATCAGCGCCAGCTTTAAACGAATGGCTGTCAGAGAAGATCTCCTCAAAAGGTGACAAGACACGCTCTTTTCTGAATCTGGTTGTAAGGGAAAGCCGAATGTTATCTGCAGATAATCCGACTCTTATACCCGGCTCAAGGCAGTTCTTTGTTTCCCAGAGGAACGGTCTCCAGGTGCTGCCTGTGAGGTCACCCCTTCTTCGCTCCAATAGTAGGTCGGGTGTAACTTCTATCACTTCCCAAAGCGCAATAACCAATTGGGGATTAAGAATAAACCGGGTACCGCTGACAGCGTATCGTGTTGTTGCGGTATCAGTACCGAACGTTTCTGATTCGTACACCCCCCTTGCCCGAAGGGCTGCACTGAGGTGGTTGTTGATCTGATATGCGCCACGGAGAGTTGTTTCAATGCGGTTTGATTTTTCAGAACCAGATGAGTTAGGGTGTCGGTCATGGCTTAATCCAGCGCTCAGGTATCCGGTGGTGTTGAAACTTCGAAACGACAATTCACTCTGTCCGAAAAAGCGAATCAAATCCAGTGAGTCAACATCGTCATCCCCGTAGTAGCGGTCATAGCGCATTTCAGCGGAAAACTTACTCCCCAAAACCGAAAACAGGGAATCAATTTCTATAGATGGAAAAACGCGGTATTTCATGAAGGATTCGTACCCTGCACGGTTCTCTCTGTAGTGCTCCCAGTCAAAAGAGAGTGGTGAGGACCAATAAATTGAACCTGCCTTTTCAGGGGGATTGCCTGGAGCAAGTTGCAAAAAAAGACCACCCATATCGGAAGGATGGTTTATGTGAGACCCCCAAAGAGCTTCACCGTACTTTTGGGTCTCCGACCATTTTTCTCCTTTAAGAACAGATTCCAATGGCAGTCTTTTGTTTAAAAAAAAAGCCCTCGTTGTATTCTGTAAACGAACCTTTTGCCCTGAAATGTACAAATCAGGCTCAACGGATTCAAATATAAGGTGCTCTGGATAATAGGAGTACCTGAGGCGAAACCAGACTGAGGTTGGGTTTTCTGTCAGTCTCATATAACTGCGCAGTTCATCGGTGGTCATTGTGGCTGTATCAACATCTTCGAGCTGATAATACTCAATCCCCTGGGAGATACGCCATTGGTTTTGTCGCATGCTGTACGCTGGTTCAAGCAGGTTTGTTCTGATTGTTTCTATTGCACCGGTGTAGTTACCTCCAGCGGCTGCGTTCTTTGCTTCACTGATAACCGGATCGGTCAGACGACCAAGTAGCTCAATGCAGGCTTTATATGCAGCAGAATCGCTCGCCACACTTTCTGGTAATCTGTAAACGGAATCCAGTACGGATTCACATCTGTTGATTGCAGATAAGTCGCTTTTGTAATCGGGAGCTAGTGATTGGTTCTGTGCTCTGAGTGTACCCTGAAGATCCAGAGCTTTTTCAATCAGGTTTTCGGTGTCATCCTGGATACTCTCGCCGTTACTGCAGTACATCCGGACTCTTGACTCAAGGCATGCTGAGCATATCGGTCTCTTGGAGCTCAGATCACTTCTAATGCCCTCTTCCAGAGCGCTGGTGCGCTCCATGCGGTTGAGAATAGCTTGGTACCGGTTTTCAAGGGTACCAAGCTCCTGTAAAAAGGATTCTTTATGACCGGAAGGCAAATGTGAAACAGAGCGGTGCAGGGAAACCATCAGCTCCTCATATATGCGAAGCTGTCTTTGGGTACGATCATTCACAGATGCACACCGTCTGTACTCAGACCCGATAACTCTTTCACTGGATGCAAATGCGTCTGAAAAACAAGAGAGAGTAATTAAAAGGGATAACCACAGCAGCAATCTATCTTTTCCCCTCTTGTCAAAAAAGAGCACGTTTTATCTCCGGGCTATCGCTTATAATTCGTTCTCTATTAATGCAGCAAGTGTCCCTTCAAAGGATGCAAGCGACTCGTCATCCAAAGAATCCGGGGTATCGGGTCTGGCATACTCAACGCCCTCTTTGAGAAAAATGAATCGTGGAACAGTTCTGGGATCATAAGTATCCACAAGTGCATATTCTTCATCGCAGTCCACTTTTCCAACGAGTGCCTTTCCGGAAAAACGACTGGCAAGGTTCTCAACCATCTCCTCAACCGCTATACAGGAAGGGCAGTCAAAAAGGTAAAAGTAGACCATCGTGATACGGCCGGGCACTTCTACCATAGATTCAAAATTTTCTTCAGTTAACAGAATAATATCACCAGTAATGGTCGTGTCACCGCCTTGTGTGGTATCAACTTGTGTGGTATCAGTTGGAATATTAATGCAACCCCAGCCCCAAATAGCCAGCAGGCATAGAAATGGGATCAGTTTTTTGATGTACATAAGTTTACCTCCTGAAATTGTTTTGATTCCGTTACAGATAATATATACATTGGTTGGTGGGCTGGCAAATCGATAGTGTGGGGAGCCATGCAGATGCAGAGATGCCTTGCGGCGAAACACTTTGGTTTTGGGAAAAGTATGTACGGCAAGTAGTTATATAGTTGTGGTGTCGGGTGGGTATGATATTTATGGTCGCAACACGGCCTTCTGAACCTTCCGTGGACTAACTCCCCATCCCCTTGTAGGAATGATTTATAAAAAGAAAATATGAACTGACTACACAATAGATCCCGTTTGAAAAAAGTACTTTTTGAGTAAAACTCTGTACATATAGTATATTGCGTTACGTAACGAAACAGGTGCTGTCTGCAGGGCTTAATACCTCTCAAAACAAGGATCGGTGCTCATGAAATTTACATTGCTTCTCTCGCTGCTCGTTATAACGGCAAATGTATCCGGTTTCGATCAACGCTATACAACGTACCACCATCTGCTCGCTCAGTATGTATATGGAGGCGGTGTAGCATACGAAAAAGTAGCCCAAAACAGGGATCTCATCTCCCAGATCAGTTCAGAGTTTGAGTCTGTTACAAAAGAAGAGTTCATGAGTTGGGACGAGAAAGAACAGATCTCTTTTTTAATAAACAGCTACAATTTCTACACCATACATTTGATAGCAGAGAATCTTCCTCTCAAAAACGGGGTCAGAGATATCTCCCATCCCTGGAAAAAGGAGTTCGTACCGTTTCTGGGAGATACGGTTTCGCTTGATTATGTTGAACATGATTTTCTGAGGGTTCATTACCGGGAACCGCGTATCCATTTTGCCCTTGTTTGTGCGGCAATCGGGTGTCCCGAGCTTCTTGACAAACCATTTTTAGCCACAGAGCTCGATGAGATGCTTCACCATGCAGGGTTGTTGTTTTTAAATGATACCTCAAAAAACAGAGTTGAAAAAAGGGTGATGTATCTGTCAAAGATTTTTGAATGGTATGGGGATGATTTTAAATGGACCCATGAGGGTGGCTATAAGGAGTATATACGGGAGGTCCTCCAACTGGAGAATAGGGATTACAGAGTCAGATTTCTTGATTATGACTGGGGTTTGAACAGTGCAAAGGGTGAAAAATGAATTTATTAAGCCAGATTGAAACACGAAAAAAGCAATGAAAAAAATAGAAAATACTCTTACGACCGGAGAGCTTGCCAGAAAAACAGATGTGTCACTGAGAACCGTACGGTGGTATGCGGAAAAAGGGCTTGTTAAACCGTTGGACAGCCAAGGGAGTTCAGCAGCCTATCCCTTTTCGGCAGTAAATAGAGTAAAAAAAATCAGGTTTCTTGCGTTGATGGGACTGAAGCTTTCCGAAATCAGTGATCTCTTGAAGGTAACAAGAAATCTGCGAACAGAAAAAAAAGAGAAAACCCTCTTTCTGCGAGGCCGAATTGAGCAGATGCGATCTGTCCTGAAGGAAAAGGAGGATGTGCTGCGAAGTTTCAGAAGTAGTCTTGATACTGCTTTAGAGCAAACGAAGAGGTGTCCGGAGTGCCCCTCAAGGGGTAAAAACAGGGATTGTGCTCCCTGTCCCAATCTGCAACTGCTCGAATATACGCTTTGGGGTGAAGAGGAGAAATACGGGTAAAAACCATCCCCGAACAAAGGCACGGTATGAAAGGTGTAAGTAAACTGTTTGCATTCAATGAGATATGCATCCCAAACAGTGATCAGTGAAGATCCCTGCGGTTCAAAGTCAGCAGAAATGACACTGGACAGAGATGATGCTCATAGGAGACGGAGTGGTTGTTGCAACAAGGTTCTGGGGCTATAGCTCACTTTAAAGCGAGCTTTGACACTCATAATTGCTTTTAACCAAAAAAGGATTAGTGGATGTTCTATTTCAACTGGCTTCAGAAAGGGAATTTTACAGGAGTATCGGACCGTTTTCCCGTGCTTAAAAACAGATTTGAGACAACGGTGCCCGGTGTATACTGTATAGGTGATCTTACAGGAGTTCCTCTTGTAAAAATGGCTGCGGAGTCGGGACATGAACTTGTTGAAAAACTTGTAAATGATGGCTCTTTTGCAAAGCTGCGCCAATCGGTCAGTGATGACACCTATGAGTTGCTTATTGCAGGTGCAGGGCCTGCCGGAATCGCTGCCTCAATGCGTGCTTCAGAATTGAATGTTAGGCATTTGGTAGTTGAGTCATCCCGGCTGTTCAGCACAATTCATAATTATCCCTCAGGTAAACCAATCTATGTAACTCCTCCGGAACCGCCAATGAAATCGGCACTCTCTTTCAGTGACGGCACCAAAGAGACTCTTCTTGATGATCTTGCTGAGGATATCAAGGGTAAATCCCTTCCGGTCAACGAGGGCGAGACGGTGAAGAGTATCACAAAACGGGGCAATGTCTTTGAGGTTACCACATCTGCAGGGACCTACAAAGCCCTTAGGGTCATCATTGCAATAGGCAAATCGGGTAACGCCCGGAAACTGAATGTGCCCGGTGAAGATCTGCCCAATGTGTTTACCAGGCTTATTGACCCCGGAGAGTTCAGCAAAAAGGATATTGTCGTTGTTGGAGGAGGAGACAGCGCGGTTGAAGCTGCAGTTGCTCTTGCCGATTCGGGCAACAGAGTGGCTCTTTCTTATCGCAAGGAATCGCTGAACAGACCCAAAGAGAGCAATGTACGAGCCCTGGAACAACGTATCCGCAACGGATCCGTGACGACACTGTTACAGTCGCAGGTAAAGGAGATCCGCCCCGAGCAGGTGCTACTCGGCACCAGTGAGGGTGAAACTGAGCTGAGAAGCGATGCTGTATTTGTACTTATCGGTACCGAAATACCCATACAGTTTTTTAAGCGCTCCGGGATTGCAATGGAGGGAGAAAAGAAACCTTCCGATTGGGTGAAGATTGCGGCAATGCTTCTTTTTTCAATGGTGCTCTATTTTGGAAAAAAGGCGCCGGTTACCAGAATCTCCGGTGCGGATGGTTTCTTTGATGTTCCGTCCATGCTCTTTACAAGAAACTGGCCGGCAATGGTGAACGGGCTGGCGGCATGGGGCAGTTTTATCGGACTTGCCGTTTTTTCCGTTTTTCTTGTTGCCCATTTTCTGCAACACAGAAAGAAATACTTTACCAATACATGGAACACCTTCAAATACAGCTACTTTTTTGTTAACCTGGTTCTGTTCTCCTGGCTCTATGTTTCCTACAAACTATTTAACACCCGTCCGGTGTACGGTGATATGGGAATTTGGTATACCCTTTTCTATTCTGTTACCATTGTGGTGTTCGGGTGGCGTCGCATTACGGTTAATCCTACGGGGTATATAAAGCGTCAGACATTGCTGCTTATGGCCATTCAGGTTATACCTCTTTTTATACTGCCGGTCTTTGTTATTCCATCTCTTGCCAGAAATGGTCTTCTGAGCGAGTGGGTCATGACCAATGTTTTTCCGGCAGGGAGCTACTGGCGGGCGTACGGATTGGTACTTGCCTGGCCCCTCTTTATCCATAATCTGGCAACAAATCAGCCTACCGCTTTTTGGCTGTGGACCGGGATCATACAGTCGTTTGTAATAATCCCGCTGATAATTTACAAGTGGGGAAAAGGGTCCTACTGCGGCTGGATCTGTTCGTGCGGCGCACTGGCTGAAACGCTTGGTGATGAGTACCGTATGAAAACGCCTCATGGCCCGGTTGCAAAAAAGTGGGATAATGCAGGGCAGGTAGTGTTGTGGCTAGCTGCAGTCGTAACAATTCTCATACTCACCGCCAGGTATGGAAGTGAGCCTTTGTCTGCGTTTTCACTCAGCCTCTATTCCGTTCTGGTTGATATTTTCTTTGCCGGGGTGATTGGAGTGGGGCTCTATTTTGTGATGTCAGGAAGGATATGGTGCCGATTTCTGTGTCCGCTTGCGGCACTGATGAATATATATACACGTTTTTCTCGCTACCGAATCTTCTCAAACAAAAAGCGCTGTATCTCCTGTAATATTTGCACCAAGGTTTGTCATATGGGAATCGATGTGATGGGGTATGCAAACAAGGGTATCCCGATGGATGATGTGCAGTGTGTGAGGTGCAGCGCATGTGTAGTGAACTGTCCCATGCAGGTTTTGACTTTCGGAAGTGTTGATAAGATTGACATGGAAAACAAGCGATATAAGGAGAAAAAGTTTGCTCTTGCAAGGGGTTGGGCGAGCGGGTTGCTGAAGAGGGATATAGAGATGTTGGTTGAGGCAGAGGAAAAGGAGAGGTCCAGAGGTGGGAAAGAGGAGGTGAAGGAGGGGGTGAAGGAGGGGGTGAAGGAGTGATTCACCGAAGAGAGGACAGTGGAGAGTAGGGAAGAGAGTAGGGAAGAGAGTAGGGAAGAGAGTAGGGAAGAGAGTAGGGAAGAGAGTAGGGAAGAGCACCACAGAGGCACAGAGGACACAGAGAGAAGATAGAGGGAAGAGAGTAGAGAAGAGAGTAGAGAAGAGAGTAGAGAAGAGAAGAGAAGAGAAGAGAAGAGAAGAGAAGAGAAGAGAAGAGAAGAGAAGAGAGACGTGTACCACAGAGGGATGGAGGAAGAAATGG
>SKJJ01000230.1 GCA_007115975.1 Chitinispirillum sp. | reverse complement strand
CTGCCGTACACTCCCCGGGAGAAAAATCTTCCGGGGAGCTTTTTACTCAGTCTGAAAGAAAGGTGACTCCCGATCTTTAAAGACTGGAAAATTAAATTTACAGAAATAAAGATACACTACCTCGTTTGCAAGGCAATCGGTTTAAATACTGGCGGTTACTGAATTTTTTTTCAAGTGCATCTCCGGGGTTACCTGAGCATCAATCTCTCTATCTTACCTTCAAACTTTATCATGTACATTCCTCTGGAAAATGTACTCATATCGATCATGTTACCAAAACCGTTGCTTAGTCTTGCCCCTTGAATCGAATAGACATTCCAGTCAGCTTCCCTGCTCAGATAGAATATGCGGGAGCTTTCGGTATATGGAAGCAACCGTGGTTTTGTAGTGTGAGCGGATATTGTGCGTTCACCCAATACGTTTGTACCCTCAGATCTGGCCACGATCTTATGGAGATTAAACCCGCCGCTCTCCATATTGATACGCCACACCTGCTCACCGGCATTGAGATTTACATTTTGTATAAATGTGGCGTAGCTTTGCCAATCACCCGTCTGTGGAACATCCACATCGCTAAGCAGAGTTTCACCGCCCACATCCAAACCAATGCTTCCACCGCCGTTCAATGATGCTACATGAAACTCCAGGCCATACACTCCGGCTTCGGTGACATCTACCGTATATTCAACCCACTCTCCATCTGCGATCCATCCGATAACATACCCTTCATCAGGGTGATTGTCGATATCAACGTTTTCATCCACACGAAAATCTATATTTCTCTGTTCGGCGCCCCTGTTTTGGGCTGTGTTGTCATTGTAACTCACCCCTTGTCCACCCTTGTCATATTCAACGGCCATAATTGTTCCGGGCAAGGTTACTGGTTCCCCAGTGAATGGCCCCTTAGCTTCAGAAACAATTACAGTAACTGAAGCAGTCCTTGAAACCCCTTCACTATTGGTTGCTTTGGCCGAGATGCTGTAATTGCCCGCTGGCACATCACTCCAGGTGTAGGTGTGAGGGGAGTTTGTGCTCTCACCAAGCTTTGTGCTGCCGTTAAAAAATTCCACCCTGGTTATGGAACCCTCTTCGGTAGAAGCCTCAGCGGTGATGGTAATATCTGCCGGTTCAGCAAAAGCGGCATTGTTTTGTGGAGAAGCTATAGAGACAACCGGCCCCGGTGTTACTCCGTCAAAGGGAATACCATGTGCGGTGAGTGTTTCCGGCTTATTACTCCATCTGGACATATCTTCCACTTTTACTTCTCTGATCATTCTCTTAGCAATGGGCATAGGAACACCAAGGCGATTATGGAGGTGTCGATAGGCCACTTCCCATCCGCGCTTGCTGCAATTAGGCATTTTGGGGCTATTGTTTCGTCCGGTACAGTCAACGCCTCTTCCACGGCATATTTTATCACACACTGGTTGCTCCCTCATAAGCCATGAAGCGGTGAGCTCGATGTTTGCTGCTATTCTATCTTTTTCAAGGGCGAAAAGATCCACCCCCTGAGTGTATGCCATAGTAGCCGCACCGATCATTGATCGTATCCCCAGTACGCTATGACCATAATCACGGCAGGTTTCCTGAGCCATTCCTTCGAGAAAGACTTTTGTTCTGGTCCAGGCACGATCAAGATCCTCCCTTCGTCCTACATTTGGCAGAGGGCCATCCTTTTTCATGTAAATGTAAGTTCTGGTATACTTTTTCCACTCTGAGACAGCCTTGTCGAATATTTTTTTATCATTTAGGAAAATTCCAACAGCCATCTGAGCCTCAATCTGAGCCTGAAGACCGTTATTTGACATACCCCCTTGATGGGTGTAGGGATAGAGTCTTTTGACCATTGATTCGAACTGGGTAATATCTCTTGCAGACCACCCTGCACCGGTGTAGCGGATGATTTCTGCAGCATTGACATACCATGGAGTCGCCCATGATGCTACCAGATTAGCGTTAAAATCGGTATTTCTTCTATAGGTGGAGGCCCAATCATTTAATATTTTTATCGCCTTGTCTGCATGTTTCTGATCTCCGGTGATATACCATTGTAAAGCCTGGTTGTATGCAGCCATTGCATCGTAAACCATCTCATTACAACCCCGGTTGGGATTGTTATGACTTCCGCAATCCACCGAACGGAATGCCCTATGAGAATAGTTCATCCGTCCCCACCGGTTTGTCCTAAGTTTATCAAAGGCACTTTTCCATGGTTCCTCACCAGCATTGACTTTTTGCTTGATAAAATCGAGCTCTTCTCTTGTATTAAACCCTCCAGGATGAGTAAATTCGAACCCAAAACTGGTGGAAAAGATGAAGCCAATACATAGACATATGGAACCGACCAGATTTCTGTAATTGCTTTTCATAACAAACGCCTCCCTTCAAATCCTTAAATTCAACTACATACTAAATAATTGCTCAAACCTGACTATCTGATTAACTACTCCTCTTCCAACGAACAGTGCCCCTTACTATGCATTTGCAGCTTGAGTCAGGAAAAGACTCAAACTGCAAATGCATCAAAAAAATCGACCCAACGGAGCGGGTTGATTCAGTTTTGAATAACCAACCTCTGGTTTATCTGCTTATCACCTTGTGAGAGGCGCAAAAAGTAGACACCATTTTGTCTCACCGGTATAAAACTGTTTTCAAACAGCCCGCTCTTTTGAAACAGAAGCTTACCCTTAAGGTCAAACACCTCAAGTTTGGCGGATGCACCCGGAGCGGTAACGGTAAAGCCACCTTTTATTTGGTTAAAACTTACAGATTGCATAGATGGATTTGACGGTGAGAGAATAGAAGTACCCTGATTTTTCCCCCAAACCTCAGCCTGAAAGATACTAAACCAATTGCTTCCATCGGAGTTTGGCCCTGTCATACTCACTTTTACATAGCGCCCTGTAGCTTCTGTAACGACGATTGTATTAAGCCCGATAGCTGGCGGAAGGTCTCCGCTCCATACCTCGGCAAGGTTGTCGGTGCTCTGTCCAACTTCCACTTTCAGAGGATAGCTCCTGGTCTCTCCCACATTGAGCATGAGCTTTACCACATTGACAACTGCCGGTTCACCGAGATCAAAGATAATCCAGTTGTTGTCCAGAGTATTATCATTTGCCCATCGGGTTTCAAGGTTGCCATCATAGGAGAACTCTTTTAGATGGTCATCGTTCTGTTCGGCCGACGCCTCAGCTGCGATTATTGATAACTTCTCGATTCCTGCAGGAAGTGCCGGTGTGAAGAATGCGTTGACCGTACGGTTTGTATTCATCGTGACAGTAAGAGGGTTATCGGTACCGGTTGCACCCCCGCTCCAGTGGCTAAACTCCATACCATTTGAAGGAGTGGCGGTAAGGGTAACGGTTGCTCCAGGGTCATAGCTGCGTGCATCAGGGGACCTTTCCACTGTACCCTGGCCATTTACATTGGTAGTAAGTGTGTAGTTCTGAGGTTGGGTGGATAGATATTTTCCCACATCCGCATGGGTTAACGTTTCCCATGCCCACATGTGTCTTCTGGATTCCGTGGGACGTATCCGTTTGATAACGCGAAGTGAATTGGGAAGCTCCATGCCCTTAATGTTAACTAAATGGTTGTAGCCGATTTCCCAGGTGGGCCGGGTATTGTTTTTCTTAATGGTGCAAAGGCCCCTGGGTCTTGGATCTCCCATGAGTATCTTAGCGTGGAACTCCATGTAGTCTGCCAATCTTTGTTTCTCTTCCCCGTAGAGATCCACGCCCTGATTCCATGCCATTTCCGCTGTAACCGTCATACCTTTGAGACCCATCTGGTTATGCGGCATATCTCTACAGGTTTCCTGCGAAATACCATCTACCCATACACCGGCTTGCCAGGCACCATACCACCATTTACGCATGAACGCATCTGATT
>SKJJ01000130.1 GCA_007115975.1 Chitinispirillum sp. | reverse complement strand
CCCGGCAGTACAAATTCCTATATTTTTTTTATTCTGGGCGCCTGCCGTGGTTCGACCATGCTCACCAACCACGGCACCGGTTCTCCTCCATGCTCGCTTCACTCGGTGCCGTTTATAGCGTTGCGCATAGGAATGCTCCACTTTTTGGATGTACTGGACAATCGGAATTATCCACATTGCCGTCTTCCCTTGCGCGTTGTGCTCAGTAGCATTTTGTGTGGGCACTGGTTTTTTCATTCATCTGAAAATCTTTAGAACATAGAGACGGCACAAATGCCTCAACAAAAAAAATCCTACACAGGTGTCTGGGGGCCCCAAATACAGGTCTTCAAAGCTCCACGTAAGACGGGTTTGAAGTGACCCAAAATTGAAACACCTTCGGCTAGGAGCTCAGGACATGCTTTAGCCCCAACCTCTTATACTAGAGACCATTCCATATATATCGACCTGAGACCAACCTTCAGACTACCCAAAAAATCATCTATACAGCCTATTTGTATCTCATTTCCCCTGTGGTCTGATCTTATACATCCACCAGAGGATAATTTGGCCTGCCCCTTGCATACTGCTCAAATGAACAGTATTTTTAACTCAAGTATCCAATCTTTGGCACCGGAATTTCAGGAGAATCAAATATGGGCGCAAAAATCATAATTGGTACAAGTGGCTACTACTATTCAGACTGGGCAGGACCGTTTTATCCACCTAAAATGAAACAGATGGATTTTCTCCCCTTTTATGCGCAGCACTTTGATATGACTGAGCTCAATTTCACTTACTACCGGCAGCCACAGGCTGCTGCAATGGGTCGTATGGCAGAGCTTACGGGAGATACGTTTCTGTTTGCAGTTAAAGCACACTGCACACTAACTCACAATATGGATACAGCTGATTTGGCATCTGAGTCAGAAATTTTTATAAGAGGAATCGATCCGCTTCTGCAAACGGAGAAGCTTGCAACCGTGCTGTTTCAGTTTCCCTATAGTTTCCATTACACATCAGAAAACCGCAGCTATCTTGATTCTCTGCTTAAAAAATTCGTTCAGATACCTGCGGCAACAGAGTTTCGCAACCGGGAATGGCTGCGCCAAACGGTGTACGATGAGCTTAAAGATCGGAACGTTACATTTGTTAACGTGGATGAGCCACAGTTGAAAAATCTTCCCCAGCCCTCATCGCTGGTAACGTCAAATGTCGGCTACATACGTTTTCACGGGCGTAACAAAAAAAACTGGTGGAGCGGTGATAATGTAACCCGGTATGAATATCTTTATGGAGAAAAAGAGCTTGGGGAGTGGATATCCGGAATAAAAGAGATGGCAGAGAGTGCGGGTACTATTCTTTTGGTGTTCAATAATCATTCAAAGGGGTATGCGGTGAGTAATGCATTGCAGTTAAAGGAGAGGCTATTGTGAGGTAAGTGTTGAAAGTTAGAGAAAGGAGTGCTGGTATCCGATTAATTTTACAGCGCTATAATGCACCCCCTCTCTTATCGGAGTCGCGGTCGGCCACGGCATCGTGATCGTTTCTTTTCAAGTCGATTCCGATTCCGGCCCCGCGGCCGAGTGGAGGCTGAAGTGGGGGGTGTGAATTTTCGTTTTGTGAGGTAGTCAGACAGAGGTGTTTTTTTGTCAAGTGGCAATGAGATGGGAAAACGGGGTAATGCGATAAATAATGGAACGATCAATACTTCATCTGAACATAGTCAATTTTTTTGTGTCGGTTGCGTGTGTGCTTGAACCAAAGCTTATCAGTTATCCGGTAGCGGTGGTAAGTGCTGGTGCATCACGCAGAGTGGTACTTGATGTGTCTGAGCAGGCGTACTGCGCAGGCATACGGCGCGGGATGGCGGCAGATACTGCAAAAAGGAGGTTGCGGGATCTTGTGGTGGTCAATCCCGTTCCCGCAGCTTATGAGAAGGTGGAGAAGCTTCTTGTAAAGCAGGGAGCTCAAATCTCTCCAAAGGCTGAAACTGCCGGACCGGGACATCTGTTTGTTGATCTTACCGGAACCAAACGTCTGCTGGGGCCGGCAGTTGATATCGGTCAGCGGCTAAGAAAAGATTTCAGAACGTACGGTTTTGACTCTGCTGTGGGGATCGGTTCAAACAAACTGGTCAGTAAAGTGGCAACCAGAATAATAAAGCCCGCTGGCATATGCACGGTTATTGATGGCTGTGAAGAGGAGCTTATGGCGCCGCTGCCACTAAGTTTACTGCCGGGATTAGAGGGGCGAATACTCAATAAGCTGTTGCAGTTTAATATACAAGTGGTTCATGACCTGCTCTTCATTCCTGTTTCAAAGCTTGAAACGGTGGTTGGACCGGTTGCTCAGGAGATCTGCTCGGCTGCAAGGGGCATAGATCTTTCACCGGTAAGGGAGATCACTGAACCTCCGCCTTCAATTTTGGAGTCGGTTGTCCTTGATGAGCAGACCAATGATGAACACAGAATCGCACGCGCACTGTTTGGACTTATATCCAAAGCGGGATTTCGCATGAGACGAATGGGGCTGGCTGCGGGAGTGATAACAGTAGGAATAACGTATGGCGATTCTGCGACAGTATCAAAGAGTATGAAACCGGCAATTGCTCTGAGTGGCGATCTGAGTCTTTTTGAATTTGCGCATAAGTTGCTTTTAGGAATATTCACCAGAAGGGTTCGGCTCACTAAAATCGATCTGAACCTAAAACAGCTTACCTTTCCCTGCGGACAGCTTGACCTTTTCCTCAATAACGCCAATGAAGAGTATCTGATGAGTGCGATGGATACGATACGGGATCGTTTTGGTGAAAAAGCGGTAAAGTTTTGGGGCAGAGAACAGGCCTGATCACTGTTGTCGGTAAAGAACAGAAAAAATGTCAACTCCTGAATCCTCTCCTCACCCCACGAACCACGACACCCAGCACTCCCGGTGTTCATCTGCGGCTTTGCTGAGTGTTACCAGTCACTACTCTCTTTTGCACGGAGTATTGTCTCCTCAGGCAATCTGCACAAGGGCAAGGGAGCTTGGATACAGCGCTGTTGCACTTACCGACCGTGATAATCTCTACGGGCTTCCCGTTTTTCTTCAAAGCTGCAAAGAACAGGGTTTACGTGCAATTATTGCATCCGAGCTTTCTGTTTGCGATGACACAATTCTTCTTTACGCGCATGGTGACAGAGGGTATGGAAATCTGTGCCGCCTGATAAGTGAAAAACATTGTGATAGGAATTTTAATCTGACTAACTCCTTAAAGAGTGATTCAACCGGAATTTATGGGGTAACAGACAGTATCAGTTTGCTCTCTGCGCTGGATGGGGTGTTACCTCTTTACTATCGTATGACACGCCCAAGGAAGCTTCCTCTATGGATAAGGGAGCATCAGATTCAGCCACTTGTTATACCCCATGCCGCATTTACCTGCAAATCACAATTTGATATTCATCATCTGCTCAGGGCAATAGATTGCAACACCACTCTTTCGAGGCTTAACAACGAGGAGCTGCTTAAACCGGATGCTCTAATTAACCCGTGGGATGCGGTACGGGACAGATTTGAAGTTTTTGAGGATGCAATTAAAGAAACCGTGAAGTTTTCTGAAAAGATTGTATCAAGGGGTGATTTTGGAAAATTTCTTATGCCCTCTTTTGCATCTGAGAATTCATCAAAGGAGATGTTAAGACAAAAGGCGTTTGAGGGAGCAAAGAGGAGGTACGGGGGATTGAGTGATGCGGTCGTGAAGCGGCTTGATTACGAACTCAACCTTATCGAAAGTAAAAATTTTTCCGGCTATTTTCTGGTGGTTGATGACATAGTGAAACAGTCCCCCCGTACCTGTGGAAGGGGCTCAGGGGCTGCAAGTATCGTGGCATATAGTCTGGGGATAACCAATGTGGATCCTATCCGCTATGATCTGATGTTTGAACGGTTTCTGAATCCGGGCAGAACAGATCCGCCGGATATCGATGTGGATTTTGCCTGGGATGAGCGGGATGATGTGCTGCATTATGTTTTTCAAAAGTATGGTAAAGAGCATACTGCGATGGTTGCCACTCACCAGACTTGTGGTATAAGAATGGCTGTCAGGGAAGTTGCCCGAGTTTACGGATGCACCGAACAGGAGATAAGTGATGTTACCAAAAGGATGCCGTGGTTTGCGGAGATTTCAGAGCAGGAGGGTGAGCTTGAAGCTGCTTTTGGTCTGTGGCCTCAAACAAAACACCTCAAGCTTGATCCTCCCTGGCCTGCAATACTCTCAACTGCTCAGAAAATTATCGGTATGCCAAGAGGGATAGGGACGCACTGCGGTGGTGTGATCATTACACCGGTGCCGATAAACAGAGCTGCTCCGATTCAATACTCTGCAAAGGGCTTCCCGATTCTTCAGTGGGAGAAAGATGGAGCAGAGGCTATGGGACTTGTCAAAATTGATCTTCTGGGCAACAGGTCCCTGGCCGTTATACGTGATGCTGTTGCAAATGTAAAAAGCAACGGGTACTCTATCGATGAATCAACATGGGATCCCCAAGGTGACCGTGCCACCGTGGATCTGCTGGCCCGCGGGCAGAGTATGGGGGTGTTTTATGTGGAATCTCCGGCGATGCGTCTTCTCCAGAAAAAAAGCGGTAAAGGTGATTTTGAACATCTTGTGATTCACTCATCGATAATTCGTCCAGCCGCCAACAGCTACATAAAAAGTTATATTGAGAGGCTTCACGGTAAACCCTATAAAGCTCTTCATCCGCTGCTTGCTGAGGTACTCAAAGAGACATTCGGTATTATGGTGTATCAGGAGGATGTGTCAAAAGTAGCTATGGCTCTGGCAGGGTTTTCCTTTGAAGAGGCAGATATTCTTCGTAAAATAATGTCCAAAAAAACCAAGAGTAAAAAGTTTGAGGATTATAAAAAGCGATTTTTCGACGAAGCGGTAAAAAGAGGGGTTGAGCAAAGGGTGATTGGGCAGATCTGGAATATGATGCTGTCGTTTTCAGGCTATTCTTTTTGTAAACCGCACTCTGCAAGTTATGTACAGGTCTCATTTCAGTCGGCTTACCTTAAAGCACACTACCCGGCAGAATTTATGGCAGCGGTACTGTCCAACTATGGGGGGTACTACTCTACCCAGGCCTACATAAGTGAAGCAATGAGGCTTGGGGTGGAAGTCGTTCCACCCGATGTCAATATGAGCGATGTAAAATATTACTCTGGCAAAAATAGAATCTATACTGGTCTGTGCCAGATTAAAGGGCTTACGGGTAATGCACAGAAAAGAATCGTCAGTGAGAGGCTCGCTGGTAATGATTACAGAAACATGGAGGACTTTCACCGGCGCACAGAACTGGGTGAAGCTGACCTGGAATGTCTTATCCTTGCCGGGGCCTTTGATAACGTCTGTAAAAAGCTGAACCGGTCTCAACAATTTTGGCAAATGCGATCTCTTTATAGATGTAAAAATGGCAGTACTACCCCTTCGCTCAAACCGATTTCAGATACTCAGTATCTTGCATATCAATATAAGATGCTTGGGTTTCTCACTCCCAACCATCCCATTGCCTATGTCAAATGTTCGGAAAGAAACAGGCTGATTAAAATAGCGGATGTAGATAAATGTTTAGGTAAACTGATCTCTTTTCTGGGCTGGTGTATTACCTCTAAAACGGTTTCGACCAAAACGGGACAGAATATGGATTTCGTGACTTTTGAGGATGAGACCGGGACATGCGAAACCGTACTTTTTCCGCAGGTGTATCAGAAGTACGCATGGCTTCTGGGACACCAGAGTGCAGTTGTAATAAGCGGCAGAGTAACTGAGGAGTTCGGGGTTAAAACGGTGGAGATTCGGAGCGTGAGAAAACCTTAGGGGTTTGATTCTCCCCCTCTGCGGTTCTCTGTGTCCTCTGCGTTTTAATCTCACCTTCGGTAAAAAAAAAGATGAATGAGAGGGAAGAAAGGTACAAAAAATATCTCAAGAATTTGTACTGCCGGGAGGCTTCCCCCTTAAGGCTTTGGTTCGGCTACAGTGAAAATCAACTCTAAAGATTGTTTTTTGCGGGGGTTAGATACTTTTAATCAGTGGATATAAATCTTTATTGCGAGCATATGTGCTGGATATCCGAGTACAAAGAATTCTGATCGAATACCAGCGAATTTTACCTCCCCGGAACCAGTGTTCCTTTTCGAAAAGTCTCTTATCTGCCAAACTGAATCAGCAGATCATCCTGGCGCTGATTCATATAACTCAGCCTGATCCAGCTGCTGCTTCTTGACTCTGTACAGATACGAACTTCATCAATCAGCCCCGAGAATTATTGCCCGTCAGAGCCGTCAGGGAGAAGACGTCGACCAATTTCGACATCGAATGATTCATCCCGCGGTTCGGTTCCACTCCTAACTGCAATGGTACTGTCAACGCATACCCCATTCACATACAGGTACTGTGATGTACCATTGCGAACGCCGTAAAGATGTACCCATCTGCCAATATCATAAGGAGAAGAGGTGTAGCCCCACCAGGGTACAGGATTTTCGTGATACTCTGCAAAGTGCCAGTTAAAATTGTGTATCTTGAGGTAGTATTGCACATCCCCTTTGCTGAGTATGTGCCTGTTTTCGGTGATGCTGTCTGAATTGACCCATGCAGAAACAGAGTAACTGCCCCCGACCGGGAAATCAAGTTTACTTTCAGCGGTGCTTTGCATCGTAATATAACTGCTGTTGTTTGAGAACCGTCCGGCGCGGCCAATACTACCCTCTGTGCTCTCCACGTTTACCATTGTGCCGTCAAAGCCATTCTGCGTAGCATCCTGAGCCTCTGTGCTTCCCTGCTCAAAAAGGTGCCACACGCCTCCAAACCCATCCGAAGTGTCAAAAACTGCTCCACTCTGCACTGCAGCTTCAGCGTCCGGATTGCCCCACTGCATTACAAAACAGAGAGTGGTACTGTTTGCATGTACGGTATCTGCCTTCACCCAGATCTCAGCCAGAGCGGCAGTGGAATCCCAACGCTCTATTTCAAATGGCACCTGAATTGAGTCCGCATCCGGTTTGACAAAACGCAAATCTTCTTTGTTTGCCTTTGCCTCACTAATGCAAAGTTATTGCTGTTTAACCTTATCAGTACCGGGAAATTGTACACGTTGTCAAATACAGCTGCACCTGTGGATGTGGTATTGAGAAACACTGGTCTGGAGTAAAACCAGCCCTGGTAAGCGATCTGAGTGACCTGGCCGGACAGGGCGACAACGTCTTCATGGACGATTGGGCTCACCTGAGGATCAATGCTGACAACCTTGACCGTAAAGGTCCCGGCTGGCAGATCAGAAAAAGAGAAGAACCCGTCCACATCCACTTCGGTAAATCTCTCCAGGCCAACCACCTGGGCAAATTTGCGTTCGTCAATGGAGCTGTAATCAACTTTTCCGCTTATCGATGCAAAGGGGCGAAGAGTATCCGGCTCAAGTATAACCTCACTGCCGTTGCTACCTGTATTTGTATATCTGGTTAAAAGCGCTTCCTTGCTCCTGTCTGTTACCTCTATCAGAAAAGAGCCGGTATCCAGTGACTCAATACTGAATTTGCCATCCTGATCGGTATTGAGGTTGAGGTAGCCTGTAGCGAGCACTTTATGAAAAACAGCATTCTTCGTATAATCCTCACGGCGAACTCTGACCGTTGCTCCCGAGGCTGGCGTCCCATCTGAAGAGTAAACAGTCGCTGTGACCCGCGCATTTCCCTGTTCACTGGTGCCTGCCACATCCGTTCCAAAATTGCAGCTTAAGCAGAGTACAACGATTATGATCAGTATTTCAAAGTTCTTTTTCATAATTGACCTCCTGGCGAGGAATCGGACTGCCAACAGGAAACAGTTCGACTACAAGTGAATAGAAGCTGTCGGTGTTATTATCATCGCTTCCGACCAATCCCACTATTCTCTTTCTGAATTCAGCGATCTCCCTTTTCAGCTCACCAAGCTTGTCAACAGGTACAACCATGATCAGACTCGATATGTCCCGTTCCGAGGGGGGAAACCGATCTATTGCCTCCATGCCAAGTCGTACATACTCCCGGTTTATCCCCCGTACAGCCAGTGAACTGACTTCAGGGCCGGTTGTGACATCGGCATTGGTTTGGACATATTTGCCCTTTTCGTTTTTTCTGAGAAGTCCCAGCCGCACTAACAGACGGATGCTCTCACGTGCCTGTGTAATTTTTATGGATGGGTTTACCGATTTTGCCAGTTTTGAATAGTCCTCATCCCAATCCATCACTACAGCTATTTCCCGGATAACGGGATTGTACCATTTTTCGTAGTATTCGTACAGATGGAAAGGGATCTGTTTTTGCGGCTTGCGGTAACGTAATCCCCTGAGTATAGCCAGGTACTTTTTTTGGGTTCCCTCGTTTTTGGCCTGATTAAACAGTACAAGGTTTTCAAAAAAACGCCCTTCACGTTCAGAAAGACCAAGCCCCTTGATGAATGCCCCAATGGTTGCATGGGTCAGATTCCTTTTTCCTGAAGCGACTTCAAGGTAGATCGAGGGTGATTTTAAACCCGCTTTTAGACAAAAGGACCGGTAGGAAAAGACTTTTGAGCTGTTTCTCTTATGCGTGTAATAATCGCAGAGGTATTGTCTGTAATCTGTGTAGAATTCAAGAGGCTGCATATATAACTATATATAATGGCAAGAGTAGCACATCCGGCAAAATAAAATGCTTTTGGGAAAAATAATGTACACTTTTGAGTACACCATTGCTGAAAAACGATGGATCATTTTTTTGTGCTGAGCACAAAAGAGGAAAAAACACAAACAGATCAGAGATTTTGGGAAAATCGTACAAGTAAGTGCGCGTGATCAGATTAGCGGCCTGCAATTCTATTTTGATATATACAAATAAAGCCGGAGATGATTTTTTTTGGGAGAAGAAATCCCGATCGGGTTTTCTACCAAGCAGATTACAACAGGTTCCCGGCACCTCCAGTCAAACCTGTTGGAGGTGCCGGGCAAGTACACCGTTATTCATAACATATCAATAACTGTACACTCCCCTGTTAAGCCCATCCCGTATGGCAGAGATAACTTTCTGGGCCCTTATTGTAGCCGATGTGTAACCATCGACCTGGGTTGTAACAACATTTTCGGGGTTATACAAATCAGCAAGGTGCTCTTCAACATCTTTACCTACCATATACCCAAGCGCCTCTTTATACTGCTTTACAACAGATCTGTATGGTTCTGTCTCTGTTTCGAGGTGATAGTCATCATCCCTGCGAAGATGCCTGAAACCAGCATCACTTATGACACCTTCCGTTAAAGTAAATTCCACATTGACCTGTATGGCATCCTTGTCGATAAAAACTCCCCGGTACGTTCCGTTTTCGTGTTTTCTGACTTGCTCACTCTCGGGCTCCACATTTCCCTGGCATGCAACAAAAACAGCAAAAGTAAATATCAACAAAATCTTTGAACAGGTATTCAAGTTCCTTTTCATGAAATCCTCCGGGTTAATGAGATTAAAAAACAACTATAGTAATATAGGGGATTGCAGCTATATATGCAAAAACGAAAGTTCCCTCTTTTGCTTGGCATTTATTATCTTACACCTATTCCGAAACACTGAAAATCAGTGGATCAGAACATTCCTCAGGAATGATTCGGGCTTCAGGGCAGCGGTAATTACTGCGGGACCACGCAATCTGTTCGACAGCAGGTCCGTGGGACCAGCTTACCTGAGGAGGTCTACATGAATGCAGAACATCGCGCTACACAGGCACGCCGAATTACCCTAATCGGTTCTCTCATCAATATCATTCTCACCGCATTAAAATTCATAGCCGGATATTTTGGACAGAGTCAGGCCATGATCGCTGATGCAGTCCACTCTCTTTCTGATTTCGTTACAGACCTGATTGTACTTGCTGGAACATGGTTTGCGAAAAAGCCCCGGGACACCTGCCACCATTACGGGCACGGCAAATTCGAAACGCTTAGCACTGCTCTCATTGGAACTGCGTTGGGTTATGCAGGGCTTCGCATTGGTATGGAGGGTATATCACATCTGACAAAGGTTATAAGCACAGGTGAGTTTCCCGCACGTCCCGGCAGCATCGCCTTTTTTGTGGCGTCGATTTCAATTGCAGCAAAGGAGATCCTCTATCATATCACACTTGCAAGTGGAAAGCGAATAAACAGTTCATCTGTTATCGCCAATGCAAAGCACCACCGTTCAGACGGTTTTTCATCCATCGGAGCAGCAGTCGGAATTGGAGCAGCGTCCTTTTTAGGCAGTAGCTGGACAATACTTGATCCCTTTGCAGCTGTAGTGGTAAGCCTGTTTATAATCAGGTCCTCCTTGCTGATCTTAAAGGAGAGCGTAAATGAGCTTTTGGACAGATCTCTTCCGCAAAGCGTTCACATTGAGATCAGATCAATCGCCTCCGGTGTTGCAGGTGTAAAAAGTCCCCACAACATCCGAACCCGCATGATTGGTCCTGCGGCGGCACTGGAACTTCACATAAGGGTGGATCCAGAAATGTGTGTCAATGAGGCGCACGATATCACTTCTGAAGTTGAGAAGCGCTTGAGGGAACGTTTCGGGGAGCAGACATTCGTGACGGTGCATGTTGAACCGGATGTTTGTGACTAAAGAGCCTGAGAACGTTCAACTCATTAGCCTGAACCAGAGAAACCCTAAAATTCCGGCTCCGGGTATAGTTCGTTTTTCAGTCTATTTCTTCGCTTTAGATTTGACATGCTTACCAAGAAACTTACATCTGCAAGTTCGGTTTTAAAACATTGAAACCTAATACTAATAACTGCCGGAGTCATTGCACAAATCAGGATCAAACGAACAGTGATTTCGCTCTCATGAGACTCCTCAACTAATCAAAGTGTCCAATCTGTTTTCCCTCCAGTTACTACCATTTAATAATTTTACCCTTACAACGTAATGGTTGTGTATTAATCAGTATGAATGGCAAAGAACTTACGAAGCTATTAAAGCAAAATGGTTGGGTTCTCGACAGAATAAATGGTAGCCATCATATCTATACCAAAACAAAGAGAAGAGCTGTTCCAATACCGGTTCATGGTAAAAAAGATCTCCCGAAAGGTCTTGTGATTGCGATACTGAAACAGGCAGGAATAAAACGGAGGGTTTTTTAATGCACTATTTTGCAAAAATCAGCAATGAAGACGGTGAGTTTTTGGTTACTTTTCCGGACATCGATAATGTGATTACCTATGGCGATACTCTTAAAGAGGCGCTTATAAATGCAGAAGAAGCTCTAAATGGTGTTCTTGAGTCGGATTTTGAGAGGGGTTTCTCTCTGCCACAGCCCAGGGAATTTAAAGGGGGAAACTACTACCCGATTGCCATTTTGCCTCATCTTGAAATTGCATATACACTCAGAAAAATGCGCAAAGGAAGATCTCAGTCCGAGATTGCAGAGGCTTTGGGTATCTCATATCAGGCATATCAAAAACTTGAAAATCCTAGAAAGTGTAACCCTACCATAAAAACGCTCGAAAAGATAAGCAGTGTTCTGGGGAAAAAGCTGGAAGTCAGATTCTCCTGAATGCCTTCGCATGCCCCTAAAAGATGGAACCAGGATTTGATGTGCAAACCCCTTGGGGTAAGAAAGTGTAAATCGCTTTTGTTTTTTAATCTCTTCTATCCAAATTCATTAACGTAAACGAGTTTATGTCTAAAGATTTTTTGTATTTAGTCAATAAAAACATTTCTGCAACAGAAACCAAGCGGGTTTTCGACTAACTCTGCAGAGGTTAAAAAAATCTGCAGCCAAAAACCCACTCCTCACACTCCTTATGTATATGTAAGATAAGATTGGGGGAGTTGTTTTGTCATATGCGAAGTTGTTTTTGGGGCTAAGCCACGTATACCAAACAGTTGCTTTTTGATATCATAGCGGGTTTTCTTGAGAGGCCTGGGGAAGCCTCCCGCCAATTTTTATCTGGCATATCTACATCAAAACGTAGATACGCCAGATACAGAACATAACAAGCAGCCATACGTTTAGTGGTGTTCGGAATGTTCGTCCGGATCAACACCTTCGAAAACATCATTCTCATCAGTAATATCTGGTGTTTCAGTCTCATGACACGTCATCATTTCAGAATCCATCTCCATCATATGCTCTTGCATGTGCTCGCCTGCTTTTCCCTCCATGCCAGAGTGCATGTCAGAGTCCATCGTCTCCTCAGTATTTCCTTCGGTTGGAGCTCTATCTGCCTGTGTGGTCTGATTTTTGCGCCCAATCCAACGTAATCCAAACACTCTTTTTATGCAAAGGGTCAGACTTCATGGACAAAAACCACGGTCAAAACGGCTCAGGAACATCTCACGATCACTCAACTTCTCGTAACAGCCACAATAAAAAGAGCAAAGAACATGGAAACCATGATGGTCACGGAGATCACCATGGCGCCATGGTGGCAGATTTCAGACGCCGGTTCTGGGTAGCCCTCATTTTAACCATCCCCATTCTTGCGCTCTCTCCCATGATTCAGGACTTTTTGGGTATCAGGAATCTCATGGCTTTTCCGGGTGATCACATTGTGCTCTTTGTACTTTCAACATTTCTCTATTTCTATGGCGGCAAGCCCTTTCTTCTGGGAATAGTAAGAGAAGTAAGAACACGTGATTTTGGAATGATGACACTCATTGCCATCGCCATAACGGTGGCTTTTGTATATAGTGTTGCAGTTACATTCAGACTTCCCGGAGAGGTGCTCTATTGGGAGCTTGCAACTCTTATAACGGTCATGCTTCTTGGGCACTGGCTTGAGATGAGATCGATCTCGGGGGCTTCACGGGCACTGGAATCACTTGTTAAGCTTATGCCCTCTGTTGCCCACAGGGTAAGTGGTAATGGATCGGTTGAGGACATGTCAGTTGAACAGATAGACAAGGATGATGTGGTTCTTGTTAAACCGGGGGAGAAGATTCCGGTAGATGGCAAAGTGGTTGAAGGAGAATCATCGGTAAATGAAGCCATGATCACGGGGGAATCGACACCGGTGTACAAAGGAGAGCAATCGGATGTTGTGGGTGGGTCGGTGAATGGGGAGGGATCTTTAAAAATACAGGTTACGCGCACGGGTGAAGAGTCCTATCTATCTCAAATGATAAATCTTGTCAGGGAAGCTCAGCAGGGCAAATCAAAAACACAGGTACTTGCAAACAGGGCTGCAGTCTGGCTTACGGCTGTTGCGCTTATCGGGGGTGCAATAACCATTACCGTGTGGTATCTCATATTGGGGGCTGAATTTGTATTTGCAATTGAGAGGACGGTCACGGTGATGGTAATTGCCTGTCCTCATGCACTCGGCCTTGCCATTCCCCTTGTGATAGCGGTGTCCACATCGCTTTCTGCTTCCAGAGGATTGTTGATTAAAAAACGCCCGGCATTCGAATCGGCACGAAAAATCCAGGCGATTCTTTTTGACAAGACAGGTACTCTTACAGAGGGCAAATTCGGAATCAGCGATGTCGTTGCGCTCGCTGAAGACTTTGATGAGGAAAAAATACTGCTCTGGGCAGCTTCAGTGGAGTCACATTCTGAACACCCCATTGCAAAAGCGATCTATGAATCTTCCCCCCACACACTCCCTGTCAAAGATTTCAAAGCCATTGCTGGCAGGGGAGCACAGGGGCAGGTTGAGGGTAAAGAGGTAATGGCGGTAAGTCCTGCTTTTGTTAAGGAGAAGAAGATATCCTATGATGAGAAGAACGTTCTTACTCTTTTAGAGAGTGGAAAAACGGTGATCTTTCTAATTGTAAACAACAGGGCAGTGGGGGCAATCGCGCTAATGGATATCATTCGATCTGAGTCAAAAGAGGCGATCTCCAGGCTAAAGGAGATGGGAATTAAAACAATAATGATAACCGGAGATAACAGAAAAGT
>SKJJ01000159.1 GCA_007115975.1 Chitinispirillum sp. | reverse complement strand
TGCCCCTCTTTTATGAGTTCATGCCAATTACAGCCACCTGGAGAACTATCCGTACCACTGCCTGCCGGGTTGGCTCCACTGCGCCGTATACATGAGAAGATCAGCCTGTCGTTATTCTGGCTGACATTTACGATGAGATTGATGTTTTTCAAAAAGCGGTCCTCAATTCAACAGGCTCATCTGAAAAGCGAATCGCACCCCATCAGCATCAATAACACTGATTATGTAATCCGCAATCCCATAGGACTCAAAAGAGACCATCCCATTCTGGAGCAACCGTGACTCCAACACTTCATCATATTTAATCAGTTCTGCCCGCATTTCAGGGAGCTCATTTTTGGTAGGATCGCTCACTTCGAGTGTAAGGTTAACTGTTCCCTCACGAATCCTCAATACTTTTATTACCACCTTGAATCTCCCGAACTCCCGTTGCCACCCAAGTTGATTGCTCAAATCAGAAGTTCCCGGCCGGCCTGCCCGTGTAGCAAAGGACGGCGTTAAATCTGTCAGTTGGAGCCACCCGCTTTCAGTGGCAGCCTGAAGAGTATCTTGTATCTTAACTGCGAGCGTTTCAAGCAAAGAGGACTTTTCTTGTGGAGCATACCGTTCAAGTACCGCTTTTCTTACAGCAGGTGAAGATTCTAAAGCCGGTTCAGGGTCTTTCAGAGCAGAAAAGATCTGTCGTTCCTCATCGTTTTCATAGAGGTATTGTGCGACTGCCGCACGAGTTTCAGCATCACCTTTTCCATCGTAAAAATCCATGATATGGTCGATTGTAACATTTTTTTTCATTTAATCCTCCCGGATTTCTGCAGCATTTTCAGCCGCATTAGCCTTTTGTTCCAACATAAGCTTACGCAACTTGGCTATAAGCCTGTGCTTTCTGGTATAAACTGCAGCCGTTGTGGAAAGATTAAAGGCTTTCATCAATATTTCCGGCTTGCACCTGTCTTTTACCAGCATCTTTATAAATAGACGACTCTCGATATCCAATCTTTCAACTGCATTATTTAATTGTTCTTTTTCGTATGTAACAGCCCGCTCGAAACTCTCCTGAGCTTCATCCTCAACCCGTTTTTTCTCTGCGACAGCGTTTTGTACATATTCAAGCCAGCCCCCATGTGAGACGCATTCATTCCCTTTACTCTGACGGCGCGAGTTTTCCCTGTTTACACTGCGCATGATATCTTTGCACCGCCGAGATAAACAAGAGGCCAAATAGTGCGAAAATGGCCCCCTGCCGTTATACTTGCGAAGAAGTCTGCATGAGTCACAGAAGATGAACTTCCACAGCTCATTCTGCACATCATCGGCAGAACGCCAGGCTACCGATTTGTGGTTTACAGTATGAGCAATCCTTCGGACAACAGGTTCAAACGTATCATAAAATTCAATTCTGGCCTGCCGATCACCTTCAATAACCCCAACCAGATCGCTTTCAGTTAGAAATTGCATGATACACTCCAGTGGTTTCTTCCCTGATTTAAGTTTTGCGGGCTTTAAAGTCCTATTTCAGTTTTGACACAATATATACAGCACAGCCTTGCGGGTCTGCCTTATTCATAACATTCATATATTGTAACATATTCATTTATAAACTGCAATACTGTTATGCATTCGCAAAAAAAAGCAAAAACACCCCGTACGAGTTCGTTGATCAGAAGCGGCATTTCACCAAGTCCTAAACTCATCTACCAATTTGCAGTCTCCACATGGCTACTACTCTTTTCCATTCTAAATATCCCCCATTTTCATTATTTTCATTTACATAAAGGGGCATTTTACTTAAATCTTCCATAAAAACAAAATCACGCAACATCTCAAAAGACTCTTTACTATGAACAATAGACTTATAGCCCCCTATAAACTCGATTATTGATGAATATGTATCGTTCCATTTTTCTATGACATTTTTCATAAGCTCGACATTATCGGTATCCGTAGTTTCTCTGTCAAAAATGTCAGCTAATAGCAACAGCTCTTCATTGGTAAATTTTAACATAGATCCTCCTAAACGAGTTCACATAACAGACACCCGTTTCACCCTATTGGCTGATTTCCAGTCGCCATGATGCAAAAACACCCAGTATGGGTTCGTTGATCAGAAGCGGCATTTCATCAAGCGGTTTTTCATACATCACCCTGGAGACATCGCTCCGCTGTACACTTGCTAAACTATTCCCACAGCCGACCGACACCAAAATGTCCTGGCAGAGATATTTAAAAAGCCTCTCATCGAGCAGCTCCTCTTTACCGTATGCACGATATAACCCGGGGATGTCTATCCCTCGTATATATTCGCTTTCCAGTTTTGCGGGCAGCAACATCAGTTGCTCTGTTGTGTAGCTGTTGTTTTTTTTGATTTTCAAATTTTTTCGAGCCCCTTAATCTTTGGTATCTCTTAACACAGTACTAATTGCTTTTGCCATGCTGCGGAAAAACCACTCAGTATCATCCATCCGTTCCCTTATGCCGGAAACTGCGACAAGTGAAGCAGAATCCTGTACAGCTCCCCTGGAAATATAAGTGGTGAACAGGTTAACCGCTACGAGTACAAACACCATCTTCAATACTATCCTCACCGTAAACTTCATGATTCACCCCACTATTTTTTTTGCCCCTATAAACCGGGTGCTGTAATATGTATCGCTAAGTCCGTTATACTTTACTCTTCCGCTGGAAGTCGCATGGATAAAATCTCCACTTCCCACATATATTCCAACGTGTGATGCACCGGGACGTGTGGTCTGAAAGAAGACCAGGTCTCCGGGTTGCAGTTTTTCCTGTGGAATAAAGGTGCCTTTTTGATACTGCAAGGCAGCGGTGCGCGGAAGATCTATGCCCGCATTACGATATGCGTTCTGAACCAGCGCCGAACAGTCTATTCCGGAACGGTCTCTTCCCCCGAACCTGTAGGGAGTACCCTGATAGGATACTGCGGTTTTCACCACTGTTGCCCTCAGTTTACAGGATGGAATACCGGGTATCACGACCTGTTGTTCCCTGCGCACCGGCGCAGGTAATCTGTCGGGTAATGCAACGGATGTCGCAGGAGCAGAGTGCGTGTGCTTTGCGTACTGCTGCGCCTTTAGCTCGTATTCATTTCTTAACTCTTCATAGGCGGCTCTGAGACCTGAAAACTCAAGCTGATTAAACCAGGGTGAACCATGGTAGAGAAGCTGCCATGCTATGACATACTCCACAACGATTCTGATTAAGGAGATGCTCCTTCGCACTCCTTTTCTCAGGTCGGCATACAGATGCCGCTCTTCGCTTCCGCAATCCTGCGAATACATATATGCACCCCCTGGCTGGTTAAGTGAAACGGATCATTCTTACAACTGTAGACGACAGGAAGAGAGAAATCTCCAGGATTTTTTTGGCGGGGTCATATTCGGACATCATCGTTTACGCTAAAAGACTGACTCGTGAGTAAACTCCTAAATCTCCTTATATTCTATTGCTTTTGAACAGTGTCGCCTTTAAATGACCTATTCATTAATTAACGTTTCATGTGTGGCACGTCCAAATGACATGGTCATTTGCTGAAGCCCTATTCTCCCAGACCGGTGGCTTCGAGAGCCTCAGCCACCGGGGAAGGGAGCGTTGCCTGAGGTTCACATATAAAAGACGGAGTAATACCGGACAGTTTCCCGGGAATACACGGAACAGACGGCAGCAGCACCGAACCGTTGCCTGAGGTTCTCGAAGGCAACGCGGGAAAGACAGCACCAACAAATCATCCCACTCCCTTTTCGTCAATTTTAGATCCCAAGAATCATTCAATGAGTGATGGACGATGAGCGGATGCAGAAGTTAAGAGGAATGCTTTTCTACAATTTTTTCCGTAAGATTCCATACTCCCATCCGTCATTACAGTATAGTTTGGACAAGAAAGGAGGGGGG
>SKJJ01000235.1 GCA_007115975.1 Chitinispirillum sp. | reverse complement strand
TATTCCAAGTAAATTCCATTGAGGATGTCTCTTTTTAAACGACAGAAGAAATTCCTTTTCTGGCGCTGTAAGAGAATCCATTACCCAATTTACCAATTTTTCTCTGGTTAATTCAAGAACACTTAATAGAACAGGCTCTTTTGTCATTCCTTCAAACTCATTTGCGAAAACACTTTGAATATCTTTAAACCGAGGATTGAGCAGTTCTGACAGAGGTTTGGGGTGACTTATCATATAAACAATTGCTGCTTTACGTATTGAATCTGTCATCCCTTCGTTATCAAACAATAGTTTTACATCAAATATATCCCGTGGATGCTGACGATCCAAAGCAGCACAGAATTTTCCACCGTACAGATCCGGTATCGACACAACTGGCGCTTCCACAAATCCGAACTGTGTCTCGACAGTTTTTGTCACTTTCATTTGGACCGGATTAAAAACCGTTCCTCTGAGGACCGGTGATAATTCAACCTTTACCTGCTTCCCGTTTCGATTAATAATCAGCCTCAGTGCATCCGGCTTTAATCTGTATGCCTCCTGAATCTGTACACTATGAAACGTCTGTCGTAATTTTTTTGCGATGCGAGCCAATGCAGCCTGAGTTTTTTGTAATGCCGTTTCCCTATTGTCATAAGGCAAGTAAACAAGATCAATATCGACCGAAAGCCGTGGCATATCCCGCACAAACAGATTAATCGCAGTACCACCCTTCAGTGCAAAACAGCCCTCAGTAAAAACAATCGGCATAATCTGAATCAGTAGTTGTACCCGCTGATAATAGATTCTCTAAGGCATACTGGTTTCCGCTTTGTAACTCAGATGGAACAGTAATCAAATACTTTGAATCAAGAGTGCCATTTTTACAGATAACCCGTTTTCCACTGCCTAATGAAAAATCTTTATCATTCAGATATTTTCGCCATGGATAGTTGTGCCTGTCCGAAAACCAGAAAAACAATCTTTTAACTTTTACATTTCTGCACCCTTTTAAAACAACCTTCAGGTTCTCAGGCGATAACTGTGTCAAGCCCTGAAATATCCCATCCGCATGTTCGAAACTGAGCTGCATCGGTACCAGTTCAAGCATTTCCAGAACTGCCCTTTCGGGTGTTGAAATTACGATTTCTGATGAATTTTCCTGCCATTTCCAGTTCTTTACAAATAAATCTGAGTTGTTATCACCGCTCCATAAACGGCCTGTTGCATGCCAGACAGCCTGTATATTATCGATAGTTGCAAAAAGGTGCTTCAGTGTAGTCTGCCTGGTTTTATCCGTATAAAGATGCACCTTCTTATTACCCATTTCAAGATAGTGAGAAAAACCTTGCAATGATAATGCTGTAATCCCTCCAACAACAAATGTGGCATCCGGCAGTCGTGCGCGGGAAGCTGCCACATTTTGCCAAAACAATTTTGTGTCACTCCAGGCATATATCCCAGACATTACTATTTGTAATTTTCTGCTTTTTATGAAATTATCAAGGGTATGGTGTGAAAATCCCTGCGCCAGAAGCCAACTCCGTGATGCGACCTCCCCATAAGGCAGGAGCTTTTTCAGTTTTAATAGATTATCTGACATCGATACACCCGGTTTATAATATTCGCTATAAACGGCGCAAATCGCCGTGTCTTTAGTATAATATAAACTTAAGCTCTCAAGCAAGTTTACTTCTTTCTAAATATACGGCTTATATCGCCGTATATTTAGATTTTATTAAACTTTTGCTGTATTTCCTTCAGTCTTTCTTGTCCTTTGTTCTCTCACAGCTCCCCCCGCTCCAGCCGATCCCACGCCTCAAGCACCAGCCTCCCGGTCCTGTACTCCCCAAACTCCCTCAAAAGGGAACTTATTATATTATGACAGTATGCCAACATCTTCTCCAAGACGGGTTTACACAAAATATCCGCACTACCCGGTTTGGTTCTTGGGGCCCAGTTTTTGATCCCCTTTTTGGGGCTGGCTTTGGGTGCACTGCGAGATGTGTGTAGTTCTCAATTGAAGCCCTGCCCTTTTCGCTAACATTTTTTCCCGGCCCCACCCCCTGCCGCACAAAACTATATTTACTCAATGGAGAAAAGAATACCGGCGCACCCCCATGATGCCATTTTCAAGTTTCTCTTCAGCATCAGCGCTGTGGTGCAAAGCTTTATTCGGTATTATCTCTGTCCTGCTGAGCGCAGTTTATTCTGTTCAGGTACTCTTGAGGCGGTGAAGGACAGCCACATAATCCCCGAGCTGAGGGAGCATTTCACCGATATTCTCTACGTAAGCAGATCCAGTGACAGGGAACAGGGACATACGTATCTTCTGTTTGAGCACAAGAGCTTCGAAGACCGGACCATTGGCACTCAGCTTCTGGAGAATACCGCCATGGCCCTTATGTATCATCGCAGGCAGCATCCTGATGATCACCGGCCACCGGTAATTGTTGCGGTGGGACTTACCCATTCCCTCTCCCATTCCAATCTGCCAAATGAGCCGGTAAGTACCATTTCTCTCTTCAGGGATTACAGGGAACTCCTGCCGGACATCCGTTTTGTTTTCGTTAACCTGAATAAAACCCCGGATAAAGAGATACGGGGCATTGCGAAGCTGAAGATGCTTTTTCTGCTCCTAAAACATGTGCGTACTCCCGGTCTCATAAAGATTATGCCAAGGATAATCGAATTATATAGGGAGCAGAAATATGAGGAGGATGCTTTAGAGTGTTTCGAAGCGATGCTGCGGTATTTAGTAGCTGCGGTTCCCGACGAGATTGTTTCTATAGTGAGTATTCTCAGGGAGGGAGATATGGATGATGACAGTGAATATAGGAGAGTTCTGGAACTGCTGATGCCTGATGTAGTTGAGAATGCCAAAAGAGAGTTGAGAAAAGAGCTGGAGCAGAATACAAGGCAGGAGGTCGCCAAGGCAAGGGAAGAGGAAAGGAAAGCAGCAAAGGAAGAGGCAGGCAAGGCAAGGGAAGAGGCAGGCAAGGCAAGGGAAGAGGCAGGCAAGGCAAGGGAAGAAATTGTCCGCAATCTGATTCTGCATGGAATGGATAACCAAACGATCAGCCGTGTAACCGGTCTTGAGCAGGAGAGAATTGAGGAGCTGAGGAAATGGGTGAGCTGATTGGGTTACACCGGAGAAGTAGTATAATGAAATTCGAAATTCACAAACCCAAACACCGCCCAACCGCTTTACAATAAAAACCAACTGCTCTACGAGCGTAAATGCATGGGAACATGCGTTAGGTAGGACAGCGGGTGGCACTTTCCAAAGTGCCAGTGCATTCAGGAAGTGGAGCGTCTTCGCGCAACGCTATAAACAGCACCGATCCCGCATCCTGCGGGAGAGCCCGGCGAGCTGTAACGCTGGACGCGCGGAGACGACCACTGAAGGTGGCCCGAAGGGTCTATTGCAGTACGCAATAGATCAACACCGACCCGGAGTCTTCGGAGGGGAACGCCCAGATCAGTATCATTTTTCACTTCTATTCCCTACCACCGCTCCCAGTAATCCTTAATCTCATAATCCACACTCAGCAAATTCCCATCTACTTCATACACATTATCCGGCTCGTATCCGTCAAATTCGATATCGCTGTCGATCAGTTCGATTACTTCCTTAAGTTCTCTTTTGGGCCAGTTTTTCCTTTGGGTGTGTGTGATGTATATGGCGTTGAATTCATACTCTTCCCAGAGTGATGAGAAACTGAAATCATCGACAGAGTCCACATTGATACAGATGTTGCCCTTGTTTCCGGAAAGGTTGATTTCGTAGTGTGCCTTGTCCTTCCGGTCAAGGTTGTATGAACTGGGGATCTGGGTGTGAAGAAAGCGCTTCAGTCTGTCAAAGCGTCCGGCAATGGGGGAGCGCCCCATGATCATCTCAGCACGGCTTGTGGTTATGCTCACCTG
>SKJJ01000032.1 GCA_007115975.1 Chitinispirillum sp. | reverse complement strand
TTGAGCCAATCTCCTGAAACGGTATTTTAGTGTTACTTTCTCCGCCCGGACAATCGAATTCTTATATGAGAATATCCAATTGGAGGTAACGCAATGGTACAACTGAAAGATGCCTACCACAGTGATTCAGCAAAAGACCCAGAGGAAACTGCCTACATCGGTGTTGCAGAGATTGTACTAGGCCTTGTGGTTGTCGTGCTTGCAGCCGTGGCTACAGACCTGATGATCTTTGTCATTGGTGTTGTTCTTGTAGTGCGGGGGGCCCTTGATGGATTTGAGGCATACAGAAATAGATACTTCAGAGGATATTATCTCAGAATTGCAGTAGCTCTATTCTGCGTTTTTGTAGGGTCGTTTCTGATTCTGTTTCCTCTGGTAGGCGTTGCAATGATATCTCTTTTCATTGCGGCACTCATAGTACTGGAAGGGGTACGCAAACTCTCCACAGCTTTTGTTTACCGGGGGATCAAGTGGAGACACAAGGCCATTAGCGGGGTGCTTTCCTTAGTGCTGGGGATTATAGTTTTAAGCCGGTGGCCGTTTGTAACATTCTGGTTGCTGGGACTCATTGTAGGAATAGAGCTGGTGCTCAATGGGTGGGCAAAAGCAGTTGTGGGGTTGGCAACAAAAGACAGAGCAGGCAAAACAGGTGGGTACAATCACCCTGCGGGAGCAGGGACTTAATGTTTAGTCTGGGTTCAGGGATATCAACCTTTCTCTCCTAATCTTATTTTGCCATTGGTGTAAAAACATATATTCATATCATATACTCTCAAGTTTTTCCGGTCCGTTCAAGTTGTACTCTCCAGGTAATTACTTTAGCTCAAATTAAACAATTCATCAAAATCAGGTGATCAAATGACCGATCTGCTTCCAAAATACGGTGGATATCGTAAACTGAGAAGTTTCCAGGTTTCTCAGCTCATTTACGATGTAACCGTGCGGTTTTGCGGGCGCTATATAGAGCGCACCTCGCGCACCAGAGACCAAATGACTCAGGCTGCACGGAGTGGTGTGCAAAATATTGCCGAAGGATCTCAGGTAAGTGCCACTTCAAAAAAGATGGAACTGAAACTTACTCAGGTTGCGCGGGCAAGCCTTGAGGAGCTGCGGTTGGATTACGAGGATTTTTTGAGGCAGAGGGGAATGCCAAAATTGGAGCCACAACATCCTGCATTGGTGCGCTTTAAGGAGCTTCGGTGTAAAACTCTGGAGGAAGTTCAAGGGTGGGTTACTCAGGAGCGTAACAAGAACACTGACAACCAAAGACGAAAAAAGACGGGCGGAACCGATGATGAAAAACGGACAGTCGTGCCCGTCAGTTGCGGTCAGTTTTCGTCAGTGTTCCCCCTTTCCTATTCCTGCCTGGCGGCAAATGCCGCACTATCATTATTAAATGTGGCAACATATCTCCTCGACCGCCAGGTCCAACGCCTTGCAAAAGATTTCGAAACCGAAGGTGGTTTTACCGAAAGACTATACAAAATCCGAAGCGCCAAAAGAAGTGAGTCTCTTAAATGATTCACCATACCCGGCACACCATATCTTCTCAGCGTTGCAATTCGCGGGGGTACTTTCTTTCCTATCGGTCATTAACTGAGCGTACTAATATAGAACATCTTTCGGGTCGTTGAGCGTAGCCGAAATATCGTCTCTCCCTTCGATTTCGCCCAGGGCACGTCTCTCACCGCATCACAAAAGCATTATCAAAAGCCGTTCGTATTGCAAATGCCACATTCGAAGGCTTGACCGCATCTCCCACAACAACCACCCGTTCAAATGCCTGTTTCCACTTTGCGATCTCTTCATGTGTGGGGGAGAGGCCTGTTGCAATTATCACTTTGTCTGCAGGGAGTTTAATAGACCCGGGCTGCCGTGTGTCAGAAAGTTCAACCTGTCTTTCGTGAACAGCTTTTAATTTATAGTTGGTTTTCAGATCGATTTTAGGGTTCTGTATCAATCTGTCGATCAGTGCTGTTCTTGCAGCACCATTTGTCTCAGTTAGAAGCTCCGGCATTATTTCGACAATAGTGACATGTGTACCTTTTCGTTCAAGCAGTTCAGCTGTTTCGCAACCGGTCATGCCTCCGCCGATTATTACTACAAAGTCGTCTGGATTAATGATATCCTGATTTCTCAGTATATCGATTGCATTAAATACATTACTGCTCTCAATTCCCTCGATATGAGAAGGGATCGTGGGTTTTCCTCCTATGGCAACTATCACAGCATAGGGGTTATCCTTTTTTACCAATTCCGGAGTAGCCCTTGTTTCAAGGTGTATGGTAGTTTCGGTATTGAGCAGATTTTTGACAAGGGCATTTTTGTACCATGTTATTGGTTCTTTATCGGGAGGAGCAGACCCGGGGATTAGCTCCCCTCCCAATTGACGCTCTTTTTCATAAAGAATGGGTTTGAAACCACGCAGTGAAAGCACCCGTGCAGATTCCATACCTGCAGGCCCGCCTCCTAGAACCGAAACGATTCTGTTGTTGCCGGATTTTTTAAGATACGTAAACTCCAGCTCCCGACCGGTTTTTGCTCTTACTGCGCACTGAATTCTTTTTGATGAGAAGATTGTATCAACACAGTACATGCACCCTATGCATGGAATTATCTCATCGTCCTTCTCTTCAACAGCTTTATTTACCCATTCAGGATCACATAAGAGAGCCCTTCCCAATGCAATAAAATCTGCCCTCTGTTCCTTAAGGATATTTTCTGCTGTAACCGGACGTTTTATGGCTCCCACAGCTATTACCGGGATGTTAACGACATTTCTGATTTCTTCTGCAAGATAGACTTTCCACCCCTCACTAAAAGTAAGTGGTTCAATAACAGTCTGCATACTCTCATAGGTTCCGGCACTTATATCCAGAGCATCCGCACCGGCAAATTCAAGGGCCTGAGCAATGACTTTCCCCTGCTGAAGGTCAATACCTTTCCCGGTAAATTCATCTGCGCTGAATCTTACAATCACCGGAAAATCATTGCCACATTTTTCCTTTGTTCCCTTGATTATTTCTGTTGCCAACCTCATCCTGTTTTCGAAATTTCCCCCGTACTGGTCATCCCTGCGGTTTGTATGCGGACTTAAAAATTCACAGATAAGATAACCGTGTGCACCATGCAGTTCCACTCCATCCATACCTGCTTTCTGAGCCCGTACTGCAGCATTTACAAACTTCCTTACAAGGTCTTTTACTTCTTCAGTTGTAAGTTCCCGGGGCAGTTCTCCCACAGCACTATTTGTTACAGAACTTGGTGCAACAATCTGCTTACCACCGGTTACTGAGGAATTGGACTGGTTGCCGGCATGATGGAGTTGAAGAAAAATTTTTGAGCCGTATTTCTGCACCGCACCTGCCAGTCTGCTTAAACCGGGTATAAATCTGTCGTCATCGATGCATATCTGGGCCGACACTGCTTTCCCAAGAACACTTTCCACACAGGCTACTTCAACCACAATGAGTCCTGTTCCACCGGCAGCTCTCTTTTCGTAATATTTGACCAGCTGATCAGAAACTTCACCATTTGCACCACAAAGCAACGTTCCCATTGGTGCCATTACCACCCGGTTTTTCAGGCTTACTGACCCGATGTGACCGGCAGAGAAAAGATTGTTGTACTTGTGCATTGTCTCCTCCATTTTCTAACCATTGGGGTTTTTTGTGTCGGTATCAGGTATCTGCCAGAAAGTGGAAACTACGATGTGGGCGCCGTTTTCTTTTAGTTGGCTTGAGTTTTGATTGTCCCTTGCCATGCCAATCACCAGTCCGAAACCACCGTATTTTCCTGCCTGAACTCCTGAGACAGCATCTTCAATGATTACCGCATCTGCTGGTTTCGTTCCCATTTTATCAGCGGCTGCAATAAACACATCAGGCTGGGGTTTGCCTTTAAGTTTCCAATTTATTGCGTCATTACCGTCTATAATGATTTCAAAAAAATGGTTCAGATTCGCAACATTCAAAATTTTGCGACAATTTTTACTCGCTGAAATAACTGCCAGTTTATATCCGCGTGTTTGCCACTGCTTAACTTTTTCGACAGCATCCGGAAAAGCCTTTACTCCCTCTGTTTCTATAAGGCTTTGGTACAGCTGATTTTTTTTGTTTGCCAGTGAACAGATTGTTTCCTTGCCAGGAGGATCATCCGGGTCACCAAAAGGAAAATCAATCCCTCTGGAAGCTATAAATGCACTGGCACCTTCGTATCGGGGGCGTCCATCGATATACTTAAGGTATTCCTCTGCAGGATCAAAGGGCGCAAAGGGGATGGAGTGCTTTTGTGAATACTCTTGCAAAAATAAATCGAACATCTGTTTCCATGCCTCATTGTGCAGAGAGGCAGTATCAGTAAGAACTCCATCGAGATCACAAATGACCGTATCGAACAGTTTATCATTGTATTTAATCATAATCTCGTTTTCTTTGAAACCTTACAAGATAAAAAAATTGGTTTAGCTCACCCCCGCCATTCTAAAAGGGAGATGAGCTTTGTATTTTTTATTATTCAACCATTTTGCACAGATGATCAGTTTCCCTGACCATTTGTGCAGCATATCCCCACTCATTATCATACCAGCTCATAATTTTAACCAGATCGCCACCAACAACCCTTGTCATGGTAAGATCCACCAGAGATCCATGAGGATCCTTAATGATATCAGCAGAGACAATCTCCTCTTCGGTTGCACCCATTATACCTTTATAACGATTTGAGGCACTCTCTTCTTTGAAAATGGTATTGATTTCGTCGACCGAAGTGGGACGGCTTGTGAGGAGGGTAATATCGGAAATTGAGCCTACAGGAACCGGTGCCCGTACGGCAATCCCATCAAAGAGGCCCTGCATTTCTGGAAGGATTTTTGTTGTGGCTTGGGCGGCACCGGTTGATGCTGGAACCAGATTGATAGCCGCAGCACGTCCGCGCCTCAGTTTTTTACTTGGGCCATCAACGATGTTCTGAGTAGAGGTGTAGGCATGTATGGTTGACATCATTGCCTTCTCCACTCCTATCCTTCTTTTCATCACTTCAATTACCGGCGCAATACAGTTGGTGGTACAGCTTGCGGTGGAGAAAATAACATCCTCTTTTTCTGCAGAATTAACCCCTGGAACGACAGCTTTAACATCATCGCTCTTTGATGGTGCAGAGAGAATTGCATGTTTTGCTCCCGCCTTCAGGTGCATTTCCAGATCATCTTTATTGGTGAACAGGCCAGTACACTCAAGTGCGACTTCCACTCCCATCAGACTCCACGGGAGCTCGGATGGGTTTTTGACATTGAGTACTTTAATACTCTTTCCATCGATTACGATACTGTCGCCTTCGATATCAACCGATCTTTCGTATCGGCCGTACACGGAATCGAATTTGAGAAGATAGGCGAGGTTTTTAGGAGGGAGAAGATCATTAACGGCGACCAGTTCAAGATTGGGATTATCGATTGCAATTTTAAGAACAGCTCTTCCGATTCTGCCAAGTCCGTTTATGGCGATTTTTGCCATTAAAGGGCTCCTTTCGATAGGGGTGTATAGGTTTTGGGAGTAGAGGAGTAAGTGGAGAAGCAAAGGTGCAAATACCAGACCATTTTTTCTGTTCTATTTTGTGATATTACCTTTGCTCGTAAGTGGTCATGGGGAATAGTCGATTGCGAGGCCGAGGCCGACCGCGACTCCGATGAAAGAGGAGTGTGACCCTCACTGCACTTCCCCCTCTGGTACGGGACCGGGTTTCGCTTCCGGTTTTCGTGTTTATATTCTGTTTTTCGAAACCCGTTTCCGGTCCCTGAAGCGATGGGAGAGGAGTGCATTTAATGTGGATAAGATATATTTTTCCTTACTGACCTTCTCTTCTTTTTCTGTTAAGAGGAAAAAATGAAACTTGCATTTGAAAAATACCCATTCACCTCTATTCTCGGGTGGTCAATTTCACGCCACGAGGTTTTTGACAAGTGTAAAAGACGGTACTACTACACCTACTATTCCAAATATGTACAAGATGTACCTGGATATAAACTTAAAATGCTGCGTGATCTTACCTCGGTTCCGCTTGAAATCGGTAATGTTATCCACGATGTCATAGAGGCATTTCTGAGAAGATTACAGAAAAGTGACAGTGATATAGATGAAGACCGCTTTTATCAGTTTGCAAGAAGTAAAGCTGCAGCTCTCTTCAAGGGCAAGACCTTTATGGAGACTTATTATAAGTATACCGATGATATAGACTTTGACAGAGCGATGGAGAGAATAGAGAAAGGGCTGACCAATTTTATAAAGAGCCCAGTGTACAGCTGGATATTTATGAAAGCAGTTACCAACAGAACCAATTGGATGATAGAGCCTCCCGGAATGGGGGAAACTCGCCTTAACGGACTCAAGGCTTACAGTAAGATGGATTTTTTATTCCCGGTGGGTGATGAGGTGCATATACTGGACTGGAAAAGTGGGAAAAAGGATGCTGCAAAACATGGCGTGCAGTTGATCGGATATGCCGCAGCCGCAAACAGCAATTTCAATATCTCCTGTAAAACCATTTTTCCAAGGATCATCTATCTCTTGCCTGAGTTTGACGAAATGTCGGTGGAAGTGAGCGAAAAGGAGTTGCAGAACTTTTTTGACACCGTTAAAGCCCAGACAGAGCAGATGTACTCTTTTTGCAGTGATGTGGAAAAAAATATTCCCCTGGGGATGGAAAAGTTTCAAAAGTCGCCCTCACCGTCGATGTGCAGGTTTTGCAATTATCAGGAGCTCTGCTTTCCTGATGGGCTTTGTGAGAAGGAGACGGACTTTTAAGAGCAGGAGCTCTTCGACTGGGCTCAGGATAGAAAGGGGCAGCGAGAGCAGAGATGTGATTAGTTTTCAGACATAGAGCAAGTAGTGTCAATAAAGGTTCTGACCATAGCAGAAATTTCATCAAGATGTCCGCTCCAGATGTGTCCGCCAGATGGCAACTCAACCAATTCTGCTCCCGGAATTTTTTCAGCTGCGTACCTTGAACTGCTTATTGGTGAAAGCTTATCATCAATGCAGTGTATCAGCAGTACCGGGACCGAAATGTCCCCGTATGTTGGCTCATACGTACCTCGGACATCATTCCAGTCTTTAGTGCTTCCAGTAAGTCTTGGTTCAATTGGATGCATTGTTTTTAATATGTCGGAATATAGCATTTTCTCCACTTCGCTTGCATTCCGGTATCCTCTCCTTGTCACACCAAGGCTCTTTAATACGGTTCTTTTGAGTCTGTGAGAAAACCACCAGTACCGATAATTATTGTAGAAGAGCAGTCGCACTATTCCAGGAACTTTTTTGCCGTCTCCATGGACTTTAACGTTTGAAGAGAGTAAAACAACGCCCTGGCAACGATCTGGATAGCGCAGTGCAAACTCAAGGGCTGATAGTGTCCCCCCTGAGGCTGCAACAATTGCGACATCCTGAATTGAGAGTTCATCCAGAAGAGATGCGTATGCATCGGCCTGAGCGGTTATAGTAGAGTCCTGAGGCATTGGTGTGCCCAGATATCCAAACCGGGAAGGAACTACTGTTTTGTAACCCTCTCCAAGTAAATACTCAGCCATGATCATCCCCTGATCATAGCCGCCCCCCGCGCCGTGGAGTAAAAGTACGGTTTCCCCCTCACCGATCATTGTGTATTCTGAATTGATAAGTGGTGTTTCAATTATGGAGCTGTTTTCATTTACACGGACACTAGCGCTGTCCATTGCTTTTCTGTATTTAGAAACGGCGCATCCCGAGAAAAAAACAAGAAAAAGCAGTGACAAACAAGCGTATGTGGAACTTGTTGTTCTCTGTAAGAGCACAGGCCATGCAAAGAGGTGATTGGTAGATCTGATATCTATCATGTTAAGAATATAAGTATTTACAACGGAAACAGTGGATTTAATGTATTCACCTTTATCAGTATAAAATAAAAAAGGGAGCTAATCGCTCCCTTACTAAATACACCATTTATGTTTGCCAGCGAATTACAGATCGAGAGGTTCTTCCAGATCGACGGGTCTGTTTTGACGTCTGGTTTGTGCCTGTAACTCCTCAATAGTAATACTGCTCATCTGCTCGTCAAGGTGAAGCAGCATAAATTCGGTGTCCTGTGCAAGATCGCACTGGGGATCATTTTCAATTATCCAACGGTAATTAACCTCTGCAAGATCTGGATTTTTGAGATTTTCATCGTAGATAAATCCTATCATGAAAAATGAGTTGCAATCACCCTTTGAATCAACGATCTGGTGTCTTCTGTAATTTCTGACCGCTGAGAGGTGATTGCCTTTTTCCATATGTATTTTTGCTTTTTCGATTAGAGCCTGTTTTCCTTCGGGGGTAAAGAGGAAATTTTCTGTGAGCAGTTTATATTGGTTTAATGCCTCATTATGTTTTCCCTCATCCCTTAGTGAGTCGCCTTTGGCACTAATCAGGGTGGGATCTTTGTCGAGGTGGTCCTTCCAGTCAGACTGGAGAAAATCAATTGAAAAGCGACGTCTGATGTTATGGATGGCACTATCAACTTTCATGCTCAGAGTAGCGTTTTTGATTTGTGCGAATTCTCTGGAAATCTGGGCAGAGTCAGGATTTAAGGTGCTGCTGACTCTGTCGTAGTAGCTGTAAAGAGCAAGTGATGAGTCGATGTTTAGATCTTCCATCAGCGCCGGAATCAAGTTTTCGGCAATATAGGAACGGGCGAATTCAATCTTTAATGCCCAATCCAGAAGAGCTTTCATATGCTCAGTGCGGTCAAATCCGATACTTTTTGCTTTTTCAGATAACAGTTTCCATCTCAGAAGCCATTCTATGTGCTCTTTTTGGGAAAAGCGATTTTCGTTGTCCCAATTATCAATAATGTCCAGATCCTGCTGTTTTAGAATACCCTCTTCGCCTGTGAGATTGTGAAGCGTGTCGGAATACGGATACCCATATTTTCTCTCGAAGAATTTATGCATAAAAAAGTTCTGTAGGTCAGAACGCACATAGTAAAGCCAGTAGTTAGCAGTTTCAGTGCTGTCCTGAGCGATCTCATCAGGCAGGCCTGCAATAAAGGCGGAATCCGGTTTGTTGCGACTGATGAAAAGGGTGTTTACAATTTCCGGTCTTGCTTCATCAAACGACAGCAGGACAGTCGAATCTTGTTGATCCTCAGTGACAATTGTTTGGGTGAAAACTTGCTGATTTTGATTATAGTAATTTCTTATATCATCGTCTGTGGAGCCAAGATTGTTTGCCAGTATATCGGAGGTGAAGTTATGTGTCAGGTAATAATGTTTTCTCCATTTCCACTCAAGGCTTTCTTTTACTTCTCTTTTAGCCTTTGCTGAAGCGGCTCTGTAGATGACTTCAGTTTCAACCATATAGGTGATTGGAAGCCGTGAACCGGGAAAAAATTCATTTGGGATTGTCGGGGACCCATCGTCGGCCTCTTTGAAAAATTCAAAGCTGTTGTTATCGAATGCAGTTCTGTTTATCGTCAGCAAGGTGTCTTCGGTAACAGGACTCTTGCAATTGACTAAAAGGAAGGCTAGCAGTACAGAAAAAAAAGTGAATATTGACATAAGTTAGTACACCTTTATAAAGTGGGAATAGGATGGTTATTTCAAAGACTCTAATGCTTCATCAAGGTCATCAAAAATTTCAAGAAGGGTAATCGCCCCGATGATTTCAATGATTTCATACACATTTTCATTTATGTTGGCAATTTTGAAGCATCCCCCTTTTTCTTTTGCAGATTTACTGCAATGAAGCAGGATGCCAAGGCCGGTACTGTTTACATATCTTAGGTTTTGAAAGTCGGCTACAAGGTTAATGTATCCTTCATTCAACAGTTTGCAAATCTCTTCCATAACCGATTCGACGTTGGTTGCATCCATATCGCCGACAAAGTTGAGAAGTTTAGCACTTTCTTTTCCCTGTATATTTTCACAGGTTATTACGATTTGAGATTCCATGATTATTCCTCTCTGATTTTAATAACTCTGATACCTGTACCATTCTTTTCGAAGTCAACGGATACATCATTTGAAAGCATCTTTATGAGGGATAGTCCTCTTCCCCTCTTGTCATCTGTGCCTGAATGCATCGAGTAGTTTCCGGGTTTCAGAATGGCTTTCAGGGTGGCAACTTTCTCAGGATCACTTACATTTACAACATTCAGATCGACTTTTTCTTTATTAATGCTGAATTTTAACTTTATGCTATGGTCGCGCCCTCTTTTTCCGTGTTCGATGGCATTGTTACACACTTCGTCAACGATGGTTTCAATTCTGAATGCATCCCGTCTGCTATAGTCTTTGAGGCGTGCAATTCTGCTTACAAATTGCCGCACAGGAGGAACAAGTTTCAGTTGAGATGGAAACGAGACATTTACACATTCTGATTTATTGTTAAATTCCCACTCATAAGCGGCATACGCGGATTTCAGATCATCATGTAAAGTGAATATTTTGTTTGCTCCCATAAAAGTCAACTTGTTTTTGATGTCTCTTTTTAGGGCAGCAAAAACAAGGTTGCCACCAGCTTGCTTAAGCCTTTTTCGCACCCCCATGAATTCACCAAGGGCCGCCGAGCAGAGCCTGTTTACACCACTCATCTCCGCAATAATGTACTTAGTGTTCTTATTGACGGTAGAATTGATACAGTCGGACAAAAGATTGATGGCTGAGGAATCAATATCACCTTGAAACTTAATGGCAGTCACACGGGGATCACTACTATTTGAGACGATCTCTGTTTTAAAAAGAGTTTTCAATTTCATCATTTGGTGTTGCTCCCGTTGCAGATTCTACTGTTATCTTCCCTTTTTCGTACGACATGGACAGAAGTTACATTGTTATCATCTATGGAAAAGTCAACCTCTTGGGAGAGCATTTTTACCAGATTTAAACCCAAACCACTTTGCAGGTCTTCATTTGACGATTTTTTCTCTTTTTTTTGTTGTTGAAGAGCCTTCTTCAGCCGTTTTATGTGAAGAGGATTTCCACCACCATCCCTGATAGTAAATTCTATCCGGTCATCATCAATTTCAAATCCCAGCTCAATATCTGAAGATTTATCGCAACCAAAACGGACAGCATTGTTACAAATTTCATCTACGATAATCTCAGAACGGAAAGCGAATTTGTTGCTGAATCCGGCGACCTGAAGGATATCATAGACCAATTTCCTAATTGAAGGGATATATTCGAGGTTGCCCGGAAAATGTACTGCGATTTTGTAAGGGTACTCTGTATCCATGATTTAATCAGCCCTTTCTCTGACACTTTGTAGCTCTTTTTATGGGCGTCAATCATTCGCCGTGAAGAATGAATGCCTCGTCAACAGATTTGATTATTCCTTTTTTGACCATCGTCTCTACAAGTCTTGAGGTTATTCTTAAGAGTGTTGTGAAAGTAGGGGCTTCAGCCAGACCCTTTATAGTAGTATCCAGGGCGTCTTTTTCAGAGCTGCCGCGCATTGAATCCAGAATGCATTCCAAAACAAACATGATTTCACCATAGGTAAGGTTGCCCTGACGGTAATCGGAGAAATCCTGAATAGCGCCAAGAACAAGGTCGTTGAGTTTGTTAAATTCATTTGGATCATCAAACACATTTCTGTAGCCGCCAAGTTCACCCATGTTACTGTTATCCTCCTAAAAGTATGTAATTCATGCAAAAATACATATTAAATATAGTATTCAATATAAATTAGTTCCAACAAAACAGAATACAATTTGCAATTTACCTGGTTTGAGCAAAAAAAACAGTGGCATACCTTTTTGCATTTTTTTTGATTAGTCACTGTTTTTCGTTTGAATGATACTACTCTTCAGGTATACCTTGGCCAACAGATGATCCTTCCATACTTGGTACTGAAAATACGTCGTGCAAAGAGGGTATGAGCCGCTGCTCTTCTTGAGAAGCAACCGTTTTCATCTTCTCCAGATCACCTCTCAATACCACTGAGATTATCATTTCACTTTTTTTTACCGCCTCTCGTACCAGCTTATTTAGTAAATCTGTTCTGTCTACAGCAGAAATGTGCACCACTTGTTCCACCGGTCTGAAAACGTTAATTCCCTTATACTTATCACTGTTTACCCTCACGTCCCCTGAGAATACAATTTTTTGATTGGAGAGGCTGTAGATGTTGAGATGAATAGTAAGTGTGGCGTCAATGAAGCTGCCGATGAGATTGCGCCGAACCGGTGATATTCTGTATTCATTAACCGATCCCCATATAAAAATGGTTGAATCATGTGCAACGCGCCCAAGTGCGGCGAGTAGATTCCTGGAGACTACAGGATAACGGTGAAAGTCTATTCGGTCTTTGTAATTTTTAATTGTCAGATAATCCGCGACTCTGAATTGCTGGTTGGTTGCCAACCGTTCTCTTAAAGTGCGGTCATAGGTTTTTTCTATCGCAGGTGCTCCGTCACCGGTTAAGCCGATAAAAGCAACCTCTGAAGCATGGGTTTGGTGAATGCCGGTGATCAGAAAACAAAGCAGAATGGTCCATTTCTCTACTCTTTTCATTAAAGGGGTCCTTTTTTTTGAGCGTTACTGTTAGCCTTATAAACCCAGCAGAGAATTTCTGCAACAGCAGCATAGAGCTCCTGTGGGATTTCTCTGTCAATATCAATCTGTGCGAGCAACTCCACCAGATCATCATCACGCTCCACGGTGACATTGTGTTTTTCTGCAGTCTCTATGATATTCTTAGCTGCAGCGCCGTAGCCTTTGGCAACGACCTTTGGCGGTTTTTCTCCCTCTTCACTATTATATTTTAGTGCAACTGCCGTGTCACGCTTATTTCTTTTTTTCGTCATATTTTCACATCCATTATCCGGTCGGATGCATTGTGTTTTGATTTGTTTGTACTCTGTGGCCGATTCGTGGTGCGATTCCCAAATTGCAGTTTCGAAATGGTAAAGCCAAGGTTTTGAATAGAGTTCTGAATATCTTTTCTCATTGATTTAAACCAGTTTTTTGTATCCTCACTTTCAAAGCTGAAATTAATTGTTAGATATTTCTTGTTTGAATAGTCCAACTGCATAGACACTTCACCAATTGAGGATGGGTTCACATTGAGTAGTATCGAAACATCTCCGGTTGGATGTTTTCTCTTTGCGTTACGTTTTTTTATCAGTTTAATATGGACTTCGCTCCACTCTTCACCGATTTTAATTGGCAGAGCGACAATCTGATTCTGGCCATCAGCGGCATGTGTTGTATGAGATAGCAACTGAAAGGTCTCAAGGCGATTGAGAAGCGTTTCTGCAGTTTGCCTTAGAAATTGTTTGTATCCTGAAGTCTGAAGGGGTTCATTGTCGGTTGTTGTTGTGTCATTGGGCAATTCCAATTGAGAGCCTGGTTGTTCCAATGATGGTGATAATTTTAGTAACAGGCTTCTGATGTGTGATTCGAGTTTGCCTCTGAGCTCACCGGTAGATTGCGAAAATTTTGAAGCAAGTTGTTCCAGTAAATACCTTAATTCATCGGAGTTTCCGGAGTGCTGGTCAAGGAGCTTTGAAAACGTTGCTGTGACTGTATTGAACTCCTGCAGGGCAGATGAGAGAGCCCTGGAGTTTTCAGAATAGAGAGTGGAAATCAGAGAACGGAAGACTGTTAAAGCTTCTTTGGGGATTTGATTATGCGGTGACACCGTTGTATCCCCAGAATCTGAGGTTGGTTGGTAGGGAGCGGATGTTTGTGATCCCCTCAAGGGCTCGGGAGCAAGAACAGAGAGAGTATTGCTTATGGATGATGTGATGCTTTTTGATAGAGCTACAAGATCTAACCCTGTCGTAATAAGATTATCAGAGAAAACACCTTTAGCGTAACTCATTTTTAAAAGATTGGATAGGTCGGTGATGAACTGATCGTGCAGAGTAGATAAAGCTGCACTGATATGTTGGTTCTGCTTATCACTGATGATGGAAAAAGCACTACTCAACGATACAGAGTGGGGTTGGTTCTGTAATGTTTCAACTATAGCTGATTTGAGAAACTGTTCTGAATGATTAGTTATGTCGGTGAGTGCGCTAGAATAGAGTCCGATCACTTTGCTCTCAACCGATGCCGGTTGGGAGTTTTTTGGGGGGGATTGTCCATCCTGGGGGACTAGCTGATAATTGTTTTCCGATAGCAAAGATGTTTTTTGGACCAGAGTAGCAGCTGTTTTCTCGATTAACAGGGCAAACTGCTCAAATGTTTTTGTGTTTGCACTGGTGCGTTCATTGGCCTTTAAAAAGCAGTCTTTGCACTGGTTCATGATGTCGGCAATAATCTTTTCGATTCCGGTGTGCCCCGGGAGGCCTGCTGTGTTTGGTGTTACCGCACAGAGGTTACTTATAAGAAACGCCTGCAGGGTAGATTTAATCTGGGCCACTGTTTTATCAAGCTCGGTGATGAGATTTCTGACACTCTGGTTTGAGACAAGATCCACACTATCTTCTATTGCGGAAAGCAGCATAGTAAGATGGGTTTTGCTGAGTTGTTCCGGCTGGCTCAAATGTATCTGGGATAGCAACTGGATGATTCTGTCTTCACCTGGGGTTGATCTGAAAAGAGCTTGGGATGTTGGCTGGTCAGAAGAATTCAGGAATGAGTAAATCAGATCTTTTAGATCAGGGGGGGAATCTTGTTTTGCACCACTTTCATGATTGTAACCAGCTTTACCAAAAGCATCAATAATGACATCCTGTCTGTTCTGACCAGATTCAAAGGTGCTTTCATTTATAAAAAATGATTCGGGCTTTGGAAAATTTTCTGATCCGCTCAAGATACTCATTAGCAGCTTTGGTATGGTTGCAACAGAACTGTCCGGTGCCCGTGATGCAAGAGAGTGTATGAGGTGAGGATTATCGGATATTATGCGTAACCAGTGCCCGATCAACTCAGCTCTGTTTAGGTCAACAGGGCTGCTCTTTTTGCCTTTTGTAAGTGAGACAAGATACGTATCCAATCTGTTAATTGTGTGAACAGAGAGTTGGTTTTTCGATTCAAACAGTTGTTTGTACACCTTGTCGGGAGTGTTTTTCAGCAGCGGAGAATCAAGAGTTTTTTTTAGGTCTTGAATCGTGTGCTCAACCGTAGTTTCATCAAGTAACGTTACCCTTGTGCCGTTGTGGTGGTGTTGTACCTGTAGAATCATCGGAAAATCTGTTTTGTTGGCAGGTATCGGGCTTTCAGAAGATGAGAAGAGTTCCCTGAGTTTTAACTCAGAGCTTATTCCGTAAATTCCTTCTGGCGGTTTTGCTCTGTTTTGAAGATAGAATGAGCGGCAATCACCTGCCGGGTTAAGCTGCTCTTTGATTTCGGTGATAAGGGAATCAACTACCGATATACTGTTTTTATCAAGGGGCTGCTCATTGGCAACGGAAATCTTCTGGATTAGTTTTTCAACAGCAGAGGAACTTTTTTCGGGGGAGAATTTTTTCAGCATATACAGTATTTTCTCCAAGTCCTCTGTGTTAACCGGTTTCTTTGAGTGCAGGTGTAGGGCCAATTTTCCAATGATGGCGGTTAAATCACTGGTGTCAATCGCTGTGTTTTGAGTGAATCTGTCGGTATTCAGTACCGTGGCTCTATAGGCATTGCCCTGTTGCTGTATTTCAACTGTTTGTTTGTCGGTCCTATTTACTTTGACAGTCTGTCCCTGCTTCAGATCATTTTTGTCAAATTGAAGCAACAGCATTTTACCCTGGATTTCTATGAGGTACTTACCTGAATCGACCTTTTTGGCTACGTATCCTCTGAACAGGTCTGTTTTAGCTGGATCTGAGTTAGAAGGAGACGAAGTATTATAATTTGCAGGCTCTATCATCCAGTTTCAGGCAGTTTTTATAAACCGACTGCAGACGGTATAAATTAGGTGGCATCGTGAATGTTATCTGGTTTGGTCACGTTCTGCAACTTTTATTATCAGCAGTACCTGGTCTGTACTTATTTGGTATCTGCGGGATAGTTCCTGGACACTCAATCCCTCTCTAGCCGCTTTCAGGATCAGATTATTGAACGATAGATTTCCTTGGTATTGTTGGTTTGCTGGTGTTGATTTTGCATTACGGTTCTCACTATCAGAAACAGTGGGTATTAGCGGCAGAGGTTTATCTTTTTGTTGTTGATTGGTTGTTACCTGATCAGTCTGTTGTGGTGGTGGGAATTTATCAGCTAATTTGACAAAACGCTTTTTTTTCTTTGTGTGCCTCAGATGAGCCTTTAAGAAGATTAGAAAAATGAGAGAGAGGCATGCTCCAATTCCAATGATGACAACAATCCAATCGAATAACCCGGAAGGCATTGGGATTGAAAACCGCTGTTTTTCAGAAAGCTCAATAGATTGAGGGTCATTGGTGATTTTTTGACGCAATATTGAGAGCGAGTCGCGAATGCTTTGTGTCTTTAACTCCAGATCTTGAAAGTTGACCCCCAGCCGTTTTTGTGCCTGTTTTTCTACTTCCAGGGAATCAAGGGTACTAGTGAGCTGTTGGCGACTTGTAAGTGGATTGTTACTACCCAAAGCGGGAAAAACGGTCAACAGGGCCAGAAAGAGTACTGTAATGCGAGTGATCATCAGATCTTTTACTTTGGAAGTTGGTGAGTAATTGATAGAAACTATATTAAATTTAAGATATATCTTGAGAAATAGGTTCTGCAACATGGTATCATTAAAGAAGGGAACTAAAACCAATTAGTTGCCCTTTAAAGTTGTCACTATCTTAACGCATGATTAATATTAAAATAGGTGCTTATTAGGAGGTTAGGTTTTGGTAAAATTCACCGTATTTTTAAACAACAAAGTTGTAGGGACTTATAAGCTTGACGAACCGGTCATTACAATCGGTCGGTTACCTGAGAGTATGATTTCCCTTTATGGTGAGGGAGTTTCCCGATGCCATGTCAAGATCACCGAAGATGTCGACAGGTCTTTGGTGTTGTATGATCTGCACTCTCTGAACGGGACTTACGTTAATGGTAAACGAGTTAGAGAGGTGGCACTGGTTTCCGGAGACAAAATTGTAGTTTGTGATTATACAATACTCTTTGAAGAAATAGATGAACAGGGAGAATCAAAAGACAGTGGTGAAAACTTTCCGAATCAGGATGATTTGGAAGAATCCTTTGAGGTATCGGACTATTCAAATTCCAAGGCTACGATGATCAGTATGCCGACAATATCAGATGGTGAGAATAACATTGCTAAAGAGGCTGCAGAACCTGCTGCTATTGAATGCAGTTTAGACAGTGAACCAATACCTGCTGAATCAAAGGCAGAGGAGACTGATCTATTGGTGGAATTGTCAGAGAGTGTCGAGGTTGCTGTGGAAAAGGAGAAGGATGGGACCGTAAATGCTGGTGTTTTGATAGATGGTGCAAAGCATATAATGTACAAACTTGATCGGCCAACAATGACCATAGGGTCAGATGATGAGGATGATATTTATGCATCCGGACTCATGGTAAGTAAGGCATCTGTTATAGTTGAAATTAGAGAAGAAGGGGTGTACGTAAGTGCTAATCAGCTTATGACAAAAATGAAAATAAACGGTAAGACAGTGAGATCTCATTTGCTGAATAATAAAGATCGTATCGAATTGGGAAGCAACACGTTTAGGTATATGGAAAAAGAGTAAGCGTAATGAGATATGCGATAATTTCTGATATTCATGCCAATCTTGAGGCACTACAAGCGGTACTGGATGATATTGACAAAAACAAAATTGATGAAGTTTTGTGTTTGGGAGATATTGTCGGGTATGGTGCAAACCCAAATGAATGTGTGGAATTGGTAAGTGAGAGATGCCGTGTTTGTATTAAGGGGAATCATGATGCCGCTGCGTTGGATATACTTTCAACCCTTCAGTTCAATATCAATGCAAAAATTGCAATAGAGTGGACTGTCAAGGAGTTAAAAACAAAAAACCTCAATTTTCTAAGTGCTCTTCCGGTACACGAAACAATCAATGATATAACCCTTGTACACTCTACCCCCTATGAACCAGGAATGTGGTACTACATCTCTTCGCTTGAGGAGGCGGCTTTTAATTTCAAACATTTTTCTACACCGGTTTGCTTTACCGGTCATACCCATCTTCCGATGATCGTTGAGATGGATAGTAGTGGAGACACGTATCTGAATAAAAAAAAAGAGGTTGCGATTGAGAACAACGCCGGCAGTCGTATTCTGGTAAATGTTGGCAGTGTGGGGCAACCGCGTGACCGTAATCCAAAATCAAGTTATGGAATATTCGACTCAGAAAAGAACCATTTTCATTACAGACGAGTTGCATACGATATCGAAAAGACACAGGCTAAAATGCGGAAGATCAAGATGCCTGAATTTCTGATAAATCGTCTTTCAGAGGGAAGATAACTCTTCCCTCTACATTCTACCTGTACTACTGTCCCCCGAAACACTTTGTGCAAAAATTGGTTTCTGGTTCTGGCATAACAGAAAGCATCCCTTCTATTGATAGATAACCCAAAGAATCCACCTCAAAGAAATCCCTTATGCTTTCAACGCTTTGCCCAGCAGCGATAAGCTGACTTTTTTCGGGTAAATCGATACCGAAAAAACAGGGACAGGTTATTGGAGGAGAGGATATGCGCAGATGGATCGTTGCGGGTTCGGCTGTTTTGATCAGTCGGATAATTTTTTTCATTGTTGTTCCCCGTACAACCGAATCGTCTACCACCACGACATTTTTCCCCTTGAGAACTCCTTTGACCGGGTTGAATTTTATTTTAACCCCGAAGTCTCTTCCATCCTGAGCAGGATGAATGAAGGTGCGTCCGATGTAGTGGTTACGAATAAGTCCGATGTCAAACTTTGTGCCGCTGGCCTCAGAAAAACCCAGAGCGGCTGTTGTGGCTGAATCGGGTACTCCAATAACCACATCAGCATCAGGCACCGGGTGTTCCATTGCCAGCTGGCGTCCCAGTTTTCTTCTGACGATATCGACATTTCTTCCGAAAAGAAAGCTGTCGGGTCGTGAAAAGTAGATAAATTCAAAGACACAGTGCGCGAGCTTGACTGATGGTTCGAATGTGGGGATCGTAAAGGATGTGATTCCCTGGCTATCGATGCGAACCATCTCCCCGGGCTCGACTTCTCTAACCATTGTAGCGTCAACAAGATCAAAGGCACAGGTCTCAGATGAGAGAAAGAAGCTGCCATTCATTTCACCTATGATAAGGGGGCGTATTCCGGCCGGATCACGTGCACCATAGAGGGCGTCTTGAGTCATGAAAATCAGAGAGTATGCACCTTTTAACCCCGATAAGGAATCAAGAATCATTGAATCAACGGAGTCTCGCTTTGACTTGGCAATAAGGTGCATTATAACTTCTGTGTCGGTCGTTGACATAAAGATCGAGCCATCCTTGACCATCCAGTGTTTAAGCGAGTCAGCATTGGTGAGGTTACCATTGTGCACCCCTGCGATTTGTCCGATTCGGCAATTAATCAGTATCGGCTGTGCATTTTCGAGTGAAGACGATCCGGTAGTGGAATAGCGGTTGTGTCCAATGGCGCAGTTCCCTTTGAGCCGGTCGAGTACTTCATGATGTTTAAAGACATGACTAACCAGTCCCATTCCTTTGTAAACGGAAATCTCTGAATCCCTGACGGCAATACCCGAGCTTTCCTGTCCTCTGTGTTGCAGTGCGTACAACCCAAGGTAGGTTAGGTGAGCAGCCTGGGGGTTATTATAGACACCGAAAATGCCGCACTCTTCATACATTTCGCTCATAGTTTTGTAGTTCCTTAATTAGCAGATTATAGGACATCACTTTTTTCAGGGCAGTTGAGTTCCTGAAGAGAGTGTGTGGTTACGGGTTTATTGAGCCGGTCGGATATTCCATTTACAGCTGCAGCAGCGGCTGCCATTGTAGTAATGTAAGGTAATCTGTGCTTGATAGCTGCTTTACGTATGTAGGAGTCGTCGTATTGACTCATTTTTCCGACCGGTGTATTAATAATCAGCTGAATTTCCTTATTGGTGATATAGTCAACAATATTTGGTCTTCCCTGGTGAAGTTTATTGACCATCTGACTCTCAACACCGTTTTCTTTCAGGTACCGATGGGTCCCCTCGGTAGCCAATATTTTGAAATTCAATTCTGAAAACCGCTTGGCAACCTTTGCCAGAATGGTTTGTTGTGCATTTGACACACTCATAAGAACGGTGCCATTGAGTGGCAGACTTTGGTTAGCCCCTTCCTGTGCTTTGAAGAAAGCGAGTCCGAATTCTTCTGCTATTCCAAGTACCTCCCCGGTGGAACGCATTTCAGGTCCCAGGACAGGATCAACTTCAGAGAACATTTGGAATGGGAAAACTGCTTCTTTAACACCGTAATGTGCGATAGGAGATTCTTTGAGATCCAGTTCCACAATCTTTTTACCCATCATCAGTTCGGTGGCAATTCTTGCCATGTAGATATTGCAGACCTTTGAAACGACCGGTACCGTTCTGGATGCTCTTGGGTTTGCTTCCAGCACATACACCGTATCATTATAGATTGCATACTGCATATTCATTAGACCGATGACCTTGAGTTTGCGGGTAATACGTTTTGTGTACTCACGGATTGTATCCAGATGCTTTTCGGGGATACTCACCGGGGGAATGACACAAGCGGAATCGCCAGAGTGTATACCGGCCTGCTCGATATGCTCCATAACAGCAGGGATGTAAACTTCCTGCCCGTCGCAGAGTGCATCAGCTTCTGCTTCGATTGCATTCTCAAGAAACTTATCGATAAGAATTGGCCTTTCAGGAGTAACACCTACAGCGAGTGCCATGTATTCCTTAAGCATCTCATTATCGTGCACAATTTCCATCCCTCTTCCGCCAAGAACATAGGATGGACGAACCATAACCGGATACCCGATTTTTCTGGCAGCATCAAGTGCTTCGTCCACATTTACCGCCATTGCTGATGGAGGCATTGGGATTTTGAGCTGTACCATCATCTGACCAAAGCGGTCACGGTCTTCGGAGAGGTCAATCTGATCGGGCGGGGTACCAAGTATGGTTACGCCTGCTTTTTCCAGATCATTGGCCAGGTTAAGAGGTGTCTGTCCGCCAAACTGGACTATTACACCATCCGGTTTCTCTTTTTCGTAAATAGTTAACACATTTTCAACTGTAAGGGGTTCAAAGTAGAGTCTGTCGGAGGTGTCGTAATCGGTGGAAACGGTTTCCGGATTACAGTTAACCATTACAGTGCTGATTCCCATATCTCTAAGGGCGAAAGCTGCGTGGACACAACAGTAATCGAATTCTATTCCCTGCCCGATACGGTTGGGCCCTCCTCCAAGGATCATTACTTTATTTTTGCTTCTTTCGACAGGAAATTCCTTATCGGTGTTCATGGAGGAGTAGTAGTAGGATTCATTTTTAGCTCCGCTAACACGGATTTCATCCCATCCGCCCTTTAAGCCAGCGTCAAGACGCTTTTGACGCAGCTTGTCTTCGGAACTATCAAGAATTTTTGCAAGGTATTTGTCTGAAAATCCCCACTGTTTTGCTTTCGTGAGTAACTCCTGAGGCAGCTCTTTACCTTTGTATTTAATAATTTCTTCCTCAAGGTCAACCAAATCCTTCATTTCCTGAATGAACCATGGTTTAACGGATGTTACATCATGGATCTGTTCAACGCCAGCACCTTTTCTTAACGCCTCATACATTATAAAATGGCGCTCGCTGGTTGGCTCAATTAGCATATCCATAAGTTGGTTAAGGGGCAGAGCGTTAAAGTTTTTGGCAAAACCCAGGCCGTATCTTCCTATTTCAAGAGATCTGATAGCTTTCTGGAATGCCTCCTTGTAGTTTTTACCAATACTCATGGCTTCACCGACAGCTTTCATTTGAGTGCCGAGTTTATCCTCGGCTTTTTTAAATTTCTCAAAAGCCCATCTGGCGAATTTAACCACCACATAATCTCCTGATGGTTTGTACTGGTCGAGGGTGCCGCCTTTCCAGTAGGGGATCTCATCGAGAGTCATACCAGCTGCCAGTTTTGCTGAAATAAGTGCTATCGGGAATCCTGTTGCCTTTGATGCCAGGGCCGATGAGCGTGATGTTCTAGGGTTGATTTCGATAATTACGATGCGGCCGGTTTTGGGATCGTGAGCAAACTGAGTGTTGGTTCCACCGATCACGTTGACAGATTCAACGATGTCGTAGGCGTGTTTTTGCAGCCGCTGCTGTACTTCTTGGCTGATAGTGAGCATTGGTGCGGTACAGAAAGAGTCACCGGTATGAACACCCATCGGATCAACATTTTCTATAAAGCATATGGTAATCATTTGTCCTTTTGAGTCTCTAACGATTTCAAGTTCCAGCTCTTCCCAGCCAAGTACCGACTCTTCGACAAGAATCTGTCCAATCATACTTGCAGCAAGTCCTCTGCTGGCGATCGTTCTAAGCTCCTCGACATTGTAGACCAACCCTCCACCGGTGCCCCCCATAGTGTAAGCGGGACGTATTACAATGGGATAACCAAGCTCAGCAGCAATTTTCTCTGCATCTTCAACAGAGTATACCGCTTCGCTTTTGGCCATCTCAATTCCCAGTTTGGCCATCTGTTCCTTGAACAGTATGCGGTCTTCCCCACGTTCAATGGCGTCAAGATCCACGCCGATAATTTCTACGTTAAATTTATCAAGAATGCCCTCTTTTGCAAGCTGCAAAGAGAGATTGAGTCCACATTGACCACCCAGGTTGGGCAAAAGCGCATCGGGACGTTCTTTGTCAATAATTCTGGTAAGGGATTGGACATTAAGCGGCTCAATATAAGTGGCATCGGCCATAACCGGGTCGGTCATAATGGTTGCCGGATTAGAGTTAACAAGCACCACCTTGTATCCCATCGACCGCAACGCCTTACAGGCTTGTGTTCCGGAGTAATCGAATTCACAAGCTTGTCCAATAATAATAGGGCCAGAACCGATTATTATTATCTTCTCAATGTCATCTCGCCTTGGCATGAGAGGGTACCACCTTTCTCTTTTTAAAAAATAGTAGTTAATCTGCGTTTATTTCTTCTCACACCCATTCCAGCAGTACGTGCATAGCTTTTCGGCCGGAAGGTTAATAGCTTCTGTCATATCATCAAGTTTTTGGTATATAAGCGATGTCAGTCCCATGTTTTTTCTGATAGTTTCTATCATCAGGTTATACTGATCAGAGTTTTCATCGGTATATTTTTCAATAGAACAGTTGTTGTTTCCTTCGATCTGCCTGATGACTTTTCTGGTTGCAAGGTCCATTTCAGATTTTGATCTTGAGAAGTTAAGGAACTTACATCCAAACAGAAGCGGTGGACAGGCTGGGCGCATGTGTATCTCTTTAGCGCCGTAGTCGTACAATCGTTGCAGGGTATCTTTGAGTTGAGTGCCTCGTACGATTGAGTCATCACAGAATAGTATTTTTTTGTTTGACGTTAATTTCTTGATGGGAATCAGTTTCATTTTGGCGACCAACTCCCGTACCGACTGATTTTGTGGCATGAAACTTCTTGCCCAGGTGGGGGTGTATTTAACAAATGGTCTGCTATAGGAAATACCGGCCTTCTGAGCGTATCCAAGGGCATGTGCGATTCCGGAATCTGGAATGCCAGCGACAAAGTCAACATCCAAACTTTCTTTTGCTGCAAGTGCCGCACCGCATCGGTAGCGGGAGTGCTCTACATTTATATTCTCATAATCACTGGCGGGATATCCGTAGTAAATCCAGAGAAAAGAGCAAATCTGCATGTTGTCCCGGGGTTCTATTATCTGCTCGATACCATCATTGGTAATAAAGACCGCTTCCCCCGGCCCCAGTTCCCTTTCAACGACATACCCTAAATTGTAAAAAGCACAGGTTTCCATGGTAACGGCATAGCCACCTTCACCTTTACCGATAATTACCGGGGTTCTTCCCAAGCGGTCGCGTACTGCATAGATCCCCTTTGGGGTCATGATCAGCATTGATGAAGAGCCTTCAATCTGCTCCTGTGCGTAGAGTATGCCCTCTTTGAAGCTTTCTTGCTGATTGATAAGCACCGCAGTAAGTTCGGTGGGGTTGATTCCTTTTCCGCTCATTTCAGAAAAATGGACAGAATTTTTTTTATAGACCTTTTTAGCCAGAGCATTTGCATTTGCAATATGTCCCACGGTACTGATTGCATAGATACCAAGATGAGAACCTATGATCAGTGGTTGATCTTCAAAATCACTTATAACCCCTATTCCTATTTTTCCCTTTAGCTTCCCGACATCCTCATCGAATTTACTTCTGAATTGGGCGTTGGAAATGTCATGAATGACTCTGGAAAAAGTGGAGCCGTTGAAAGTTGCCAGTCCCCCTCTTTTGGTTCCGAGGTGACTGTGATAATCGGTTCCGTAAAAAAGGTGAGTTGCGCATGGTCCGTTGCTGTTGGACAGTACTCCGAAAAAGCCGCTCATGAAGATCTCCTAAACGTTTTTTAAAAATCCACAATTACTGTACAGATATTTTATTGTTCAATGCTGCTCCGACAAAACCGCTGAATAAAGGGTGTGGTTTCACCGGCCTTGATTTGAACTCGGGGTGAAACTGTGAGGCAACAAACCATGGGTGTTCTTTAATCTCAACGATTTCAACAAGCATCCCATCGGGAGAGGTTCCGCTGATACACATACCAGCTTTTTCGAATTCCTCTTTATAAGCGTTATTGAACTCGAATCGGTGTCGGTGTCGTTCAGAGATTGCTATTGTTCCATAGCACTTTTTTGCTACCGAGTTGTCCACCAAAGAGCATGGAAATGCACCAAGGCGCATTGAACCGCCCAGGTTCATCACTTTTTTCTGTTCCTCCATAAGGTGAATAACTGGATCAGGTGTTTGGGGTTCATTTTCAAGACTGTCGGCTTTTTTCAGCCCAAGAACGTTTCTTGCAAACTCAATTACTGCCATTTGCATTCCAAGACAGATACCAAAAAAAGGAACATTTTTTTCTCTGGCGTACTCTATGGCTTGAATTTTCCCCTCAACCCCTCGTGAACCAAAGCCTCCGGGCACAAGTATTCCATCCATATTACCGAGTAGTTTTTCAGCGCCCAGACTTTCGATCTCTTCAGAGGAGATACATATAACAGATACCTCAGTGCTGTGTGCCGCTCCTGCGTGGTTGAGAGCCTCCCGTATTGATTTGTATGCATCGATAAGCTCACTGTACTTTCCAACAACGGCGATATTAATCTGATGAGCAGCATTCTTTACGTTTTCTATGTATTCCCGCCATGGCTTAAGATCTCTTCTTCCAGCTCTGAGCCCCAGGGAGTCCATAATTACGTTGTCGATATTTTGTGCCGCCAGCTCAAGGGGCACCTCATAGATTGTATCTTGAACGTCAAATGCCTCTATCACCGCTTCTTTGTCGACATTGCAAAAGAGTGCGATTTTATCTCTAACGTCTTTGTCAAGGTGCATTTCTGTTCGGCATACAAGGATATCGGGTATGATACCGATTTCTCTGAGCCTACCAACAGAGTGCTGGGTTGGCTTTGTTTTCACTTCGCCGGCTTTATGCAAAAAGGGTATGAGGGTAACGTGAATGAACAGGACGTTGTTTTTTCCTTCAATCTGTCTGAACTGTCTCAGAGCCTCCAGAAACGGCAGGCTTTCTATATCACCGACCGTTCCGCCAATTTCGCTTATTACGACGTCAACTCCCGGTTCAACAACTGATCTGATAGAATCACAGATCTCGCTTGTAACATGGGGAACAACCTGAACCGTAGCGCCAAGATAGTCACCCCTTCTCTCTTTTTTAATAATGCTGTCGTAAATGCGGCCGGTAGTGTAATTGCAGTTTCGATTAGTGGTGACACCGGTAAACCGTTCGTAGTGACCCAGGTCAAGATCGGTTTCTGTTCCATCATCAGTGACGTATACCTCACCGTGCTGATAGGGGTTCATAGTGCCGGGATCAACATTGAGGTAGGGGTCAAACTTCTGGTGAACGACACTGACTCCCCGTGATTTGAGAAGTAGGCCGATGGATGCAGCGGTGATACCTTTCCCAAGAGATGAAACAACTCCTCCGGTTACGAAAATGAATTTCGGCATATTTTGCTCCTGTATTTTCCGTTTAAGTTACAAACAGAGATTTGGTTGAAAAATCCGGGTCACTGGTTAAATTGACTCCCAGTTTTCTCAACCCGGCTTCATCTCCGGGTGTTGGTATATGTGTCATATGAACTTCACAATTTCTCAGTTCTTTTATTTTGTTAAGTGCAATTTCAGCTGCCGGATTTGCTATGGCACTTATCGCAAGAGCAATAAGTGTTTCATCCAGATCCAGGCTCACCTTTTTCCCCTCAAGAATATCGGTTTTAAGGTGTGCAAGTGACTGGGTGATATTGGGAGGCAGCAGATGCATCTCCTCCGGTATGTTGGCCAGTTTTTTGGTTGCATTGAGTATCAGACTTGAAGCAGCGTGCATCATTGGTGAATTGCACCCTGTAACAATTGAACCATCGGCAAGCTCTATTGCCGCTCCGCAGAAAATTCCCTCATTGCCTTTTCCTTTTTTCTGTCCTTCATGAGCGGCTTTTCTTGCCGGAACCACCACCACCCTCTCCTCCTGGGTGATATTGAGTTCACGCAGAATCAGTTCAATTCTCTGAAGAGTGTCCTTTTCAATTAATCCCATTGCGTATTCGCAGGCAGAGCGAAAATATCTTCTAAGTACTTCCTGTCGTGCAGCTTGCCGTACAGCCTTGTCGTCAGTAATTCCAAATGCAGCCCTGTTGACTCCCATGTCAGTGGGGGACTTGTAAAAGGAGTCTTTATTGGTGATTTTTTCAATTATTCTTTTCAAGACAGGAAAGGCATCAGCATCACGGTTATAACTAATGGCTCTGGTGTTGTATGCTTCAAGATGAAAATGGTCAATGAGATTAAAGTCTTTGAGGTCTGCAGTAGCGCATTCGTAAGCCACATTTACTTCGTGTTTAAGTGGCAAATTCCAAATGGGGAATGTTTCGAATTTTGCGTATCCTGATTGAAGACCACGCTGGTGGTCATGGTAGAGTTGGGAGAGGCAGGTGGCTAGTTTGCCGCTGCCCGGTCCGGGCCCCGTAACCACTACAATGGGTTTGGTCGTTTCAACGTAGTGGCTTGCGCCGTAGCCCTGGGGGCTTACAATGGTATCAACATCGGTTGGGTAGCCTTTTGTAAACTGGTGAGTACATACCTTGATACCTCTTCTTTCAAGTTTACTTTTAAATACCTTGGCGGCACTCTGCTGTTCATATCTGGTTATAACAACAGCAGCAACCGATACTCCCCAATCCCCTAAATCATCAATAAGTTTAAGGGCATCGGAATCGTAGGTGATCCCGAAGTCAGCCCTTACTTTTTTGCGTTCGATATCTCCGGCGAAAATACAGAGGATGACCTCTGCATTATCTTTGAGTTTTTGGAGCAGGCGCATTTTGACATTGGGGTCAAATCCGGGCAGGACACGGGAAGCGTGATAATCAAAAAGGAGTTTTCCACCAAACTCAAGATAGAGTTTATGCTTAAAAAACGTAACCCTTTGAGAGATCGCTTCAAGCTGCTGCTGAAGGTAGAGTTCATTGTCAAAACCTTTGACTAAGGGCATTATAGGGGAATTCCTTTATCTTAAAAATCAAATGCAATCGTAAATACAATAGCGCCGTTTCAGTACCACATCAGTTTTCTTTTTTCAATATGTTTCCTGAAATCCACATCCCTGTTTCTCTTGAAATCAGCATATTCCTGTATTGGTTTGACCGAGAAGCCGGTGCGTTCGAGGGAGTCAATACCACTGATTGCTGCCTGTGCACCTTCAAGGGTAGTTATATATGGAATTCCCTGGGTAATTGCAGCGCTTCGTATTGGTTTTGAATCTATTTGTGATTTCCTTCCTGCAGGGACATTGATAATGAAATCGATATCATTATTTTTAATGAGATCGACAATGTCAGGTTTGCCTTCGCCGATCTTGGGCACCATTTTAGCATTGATACCGCTTGAACGTAACACCCTCCAAGTTCCTTCGGAAGCAAAAATTTTGAACCCCATTGCAGCAACGGCCTTAACCATGAATATTATATTTCTTCGCATGCTGTTTTTCACACTGATAAAGACCGCACCCCGCCTTGGCAGCTTGTTGCCGGCGGCTTCCTGGCTTTTGGCAAAAGCCAATCCGAAATCCTTGTCCAGTCCCATAACTTCACCGGTGGATTTCATCTCTGGGCCCAAGATGATATCAGCACCTCTGAATTTATTAAACGGCAACACCGACTCCTTCACCGCATAGTAATCGATATCCCTTTCATATGCGTCGTCTATATTGTGGAGTTTTTCCCCGGCCATTACCTTTGCAGCAATCTTGGCCCATGGGATACCCATAGCCTTGGAAACAAATGGTACGGTACGTGATGCTCTTGGGTTTACTTCAAGAACAAAGACCTGATCATCCTTAATTGCAAACTGGATATTAAGCAGTCCTTTAACTTTCAGTTCATTTGCGATACTCACTGTAATTTTGCGAATAGCTGCAATCAGATTATCTGAAAGAGTGTGGGGGGGGAGAACGCATGCACTGTCCCCGGAGTGAATCCCGGCCTCTTCGATATGTTCCATAATACCGCAGATCATGGTTGTTTCACCATCGGAGATTGCATCCACATCACATTCAATGGCATCACCGATGAATTTATCGATAAGTACCGGTCTGTTTTCAGCAGCGGCTTGGGCTTCGACAATAAACGATTTGAGATCCTGATCATCGTAGACAATTTTCATTGCCCTGCCACCAAGAACAAATGAAGGTCTCAGAAGAACCGGGTAGCCGATTTTTGCAGCAATGACCAGCGCTTCTTCAGTGGATTTTGCGATACCGTTTGCCGGCTGGTTAACCTCTATTTTTCGGAGCATTGCAGCAAATTCATCCCTGTCTTCTGCACGCTGAATAGCTTCAACGCTTGTTCCGATAATTGGTGCCCCGGCTTCCATCAGTCGTTTTGCCAGATTGAGAGGGGTCTGCCCGCCAAACTGCACGATAACACCCGCTGGTTTTTCCTTGTCGATAATGTTCATTACATCTTCAAAGGTAAGCGGTTCGAAATAGAGTTTGTCGGAGGTGTCGTAATCGGTACTTACCGTTTCGGGGTTGGAGTTTACCATGATTGATTCAATTCCAAGTTCTGCAAGTGCAAAGGATGCCTGGCAGCAGCAGTAGTCAAATTCAATACCCTGGCCGATACGGTTTGGTCCGCCACCAAGGATGACAATCTTAGGTTTGTCACTTGGCGTGCTCTCATCCTCTGATTCATAGGTTGAATAATAGTAAGGAGTATAGGCTTCAAATTCAGCAGCACAAGTGTCAACCAGTTTGTAGGTGGGTATAATGCCCAGTTTTTTTCTGAAAGTTCTGAATGTCAGTTCATCGGTATTTGTCAGAGCTGCAAGTTGAGCATCAGAGAACCCCATCTCCTTTGCTTTTCTGAGAAGTTTTTTCTGAAGATCCGGTTTATTATTTAGAAAATTGGGTGTGATTTTATTTTCGAAATCAACGATTTCTTTCATATTATGAAGGAACCAGGGGTCAATCATGGATTTCTCTGCGATCTCCTCAACGCTTATCCCGTTTTGCAGTGCAAGGCGGATGAGAAAGAACCGTTCAGCTCTTGGTACCGGGAGACTGTCCATGATCTCCTGGTTGGAGAGTTGCTGTACAACAGCCTGAAAACCGGTCTTGCCGATTTCAAGTCCTCTTAACCCTTTCTGGAGGGCTTCTTTGAATGTACGCCCGATAGCCATGGTTTCCCCGACGGATTTCATCTGGATTCCAAGAGTTGGATCGGATTCGGGGAATTTTTCAAAAGTGAACCGTGGAATTTTAATGACACAGTAGTCAATTGCAGGTTCAAAGGATGCTGGGGTTTCTTTTGTGATATCATTTCGGATCTCATCGAGAGTATACCCAACAGCCAGTTTTGCGGCAAATTTTGCGATGGGGAATCCAGTAGCTTTACTGGCCAGAGCGGAGCTTCTGCTCACCCTTGGATTCATTTCAATGACAACCATACGTCCGTCGGTGGGGCTTACCGCGAACTGGACATTTGATCCTCCTGTTTCCACACCGATTTCTCTAATAATGGCAATTGCCGCATCACGCATCTGTTGATACTGCTTGTCTGTCAATGTCTGGGCAGGGGCAACAGTGATACTGTCGCCGGTATGAACCCCCATAGGATCGATGTTTTCGATGGAGCATATAATGACGACATTGTCGGCGTTGTCGCGCATTATCTCCAGCTCATACTCTTTCCATCCAATAATTGATTCTTCGATGAGGACTTCATTTACACGGCTGCAGTGCAGTCCATACTGCGCAGCCCGCTCGAAATCCTCTTCATCATATACTATTCCGCCCCCGGTTCCACCCATGGTGAAACTTGGACGAATTATGAGAGGGAAACCGATATCTTTTGCTATCTCCCAGGCTTCATCGATGTTGTAGGCGAAGGCACTTTTTGGAAGATCCAGACCGATTTTCCTGATGGCTTCCTTGAAATCACAGCGATCTTCGGCTCGCTTAATAGCCAGTTCATTAGCTCCGATGAGTTTGACATTGTATCGTTCCAGGACACCGTTTTCAGAAAGTTCCATAGCAGTGTTAAGGCCGGTTTGTCCTCCCATGGTAGGAAGGATCGCATCGGGGCGCTCTGCAGCAATGATTTTTTCCACGATTTCCGGTGTTATGGGTTCTATGTAGGTTTTGTCTGCAACGTCGGGGTCTGTCATAATTGTAGCCGGATTTGAGTTGACCAGTATAACCTCAAAGCCCTCTTCTCTTAAAGCTTTGCAGGCCTGGGTACCGGAGTAATCAAATTCACATGCCTGGCCAATTATGATGGGGCCGCTGCCAATAATCAGGACTTTTTTAATATCGGTTCTTTTAGGCATATATCCCTTACTCTTGTGAAGGAAAGCTGTTTATAAACATTAAAGATTATCACACATCTGAGACTGCAGTGTATTTGCGCTCTTTGGTTGACTTTTTCTCATCTTCCATCAACTTTAAGAATTTTTCAAACAGATAGCCAGAGTCGTGAGGTCCGGGAGAGCTTTCCGGATGATACTGCACACTGAAGAGTTTTTTATCCGGGCAGTCCAATCCCTCACTGGTGTTATCATTAAGATTAATGTGTGAGGTGACGATATCTTTTGATTTTAAACTCTCAATGTCAACGCAGAACCCATGATTCTGTGAGGTTATCTCAACGACGCCGGTTGCATTATGGCGCACCGGGTGATTTGCCCCGCGGTGACCGAATTTAAGTTTGTAGGTTGAACCCCCAAGGGCAAGAGCCAGCAGTTGATGTCCCAGGCATATTCCAAAAATGGGGAGCGTTCCTATCAGCTCTCTTATCGTATCTATGGCGTAGGTGATCGGTGCCGGATCGCCGGGGCCATTTGAGAGAAATACTCCATCGGGTTGTAACGCCATAATCTCTTCTGCGGTTGTGTGAGCAGGCACTACAGTGATCTTACACCCCAGTTTCGATAAAATCCGCAGTATGTTGAATTTGATACCGAAGTCCATGGCAACGATGGAAAATTGGTGATTTTTTGGCTGGCTTTCGCTGTCCTCCCAGAGGTAACGCTCTTTGCAGGTCACCGTTTTAACCAGGTCTTCTCCAAGGAGCCCTTTCCACTTTTGGGCCTTTTTTACGAGCTGTTCGGGGGAGATCTCTTCTTCACCGGCCCAAATAACTGCTTTTAATGCTCCGCAGGTGCGTATGTGTCTGGTGAGAGCACGTGTGTCGACACTCTCTACTCCCACAATGCCATTGTCCTGAAGGTACTGGGCGAGAGTGGTTTTTGAGGTGAAGTTGGAGGGATAGTGACAGGCCTCTTTAACAACAAATCCAGCCACCTGAATTTGGGAAGATTCGATATCTGTTTCGTTAATGCCGTAATTGCCAATAAGGGGATAGGTCATGGTGACGATCTGAGAGGAGTAGGAGGGGTCGGTTAAAATTTCCTGATAACCGGTCATACTGGTATTGAATACCACTTCGCCTACTGCTTCTCCTGCCGCCCCGAAAGACTCTCCCTCAAAAATGGTTCCATCTTCCAGCGCAATATACCCTTTCAAAAGCACCTCACTTTATGTAGTGTACAGGCAAAACCTATAAGTTTCGATTCATTACGATACAAAGCCTTAAAAATGTGTTTAGTCCCAAAAAAAAAGATACCCTCCCCTTCATTAAAAAGGAGGGTATCTTCTTTTGAAAATCATCGAGATCATCACTTCCTGTTGAAATTGGACAGAAAAAAGTTTTTTCAGCTGTCCACCTTAGGCCAAATTTATCCACAACAAAATAATGCTTTGGAAATATGGAGGTCAATGTGAAATAAATTTAATTGGCTTAAGTTTTCATACCATTGATAGATTGCCAATCTATGGTCCGGCCACTTGCAGACATTGTCTCTAAGTGAGGGGGCACCAGAACTATGGACAAGATAGACTCGCAGCCCCCCACTAAGCGCTAGCTCAAATAATATCTTCATCATTTTTTTGTGTCCTGTGGGAAGTGAGGCATGTTAGATTTTTTATAGTAATCATAGATTCACTGAATGCAAAAACAGCAACAGTTGGAAAAATCTGAATTTTGCGGATTGGAAGTAGGATTTTTAAATAAACCGAAACAAAACTATTTTAATTTGAAAACGACACTATTACCTCTAACCAAAGACTACAAATATCCCCGGAATGCACTGAGTCGGTTCAACAGATCGTTCCGGACTTGAAAAAGATGAGGGCTATGGAAGAGAAGATCAGAGAACTACTTCGAGGGGCAATCAAAGAGAGTGTTTTTCCCGGAGCCGTGGCCGCGGTTTCTATCAGGGGAGATAGGACCGTTGTGGCGGAGGGGAATTTTTCCTATGATCCGAAATCTCAACAGATGTCCCCGGATTCAATTTTTGACTGTGCCTCAATAACCAAATCTGTTCCAACAAGCAGTCTTGCACTTTTATTAATCGATAAGGGAGAGCTCTCTTTAACAGACAAAATGATCCGCTATATTCCGGAGTATAAAGGTGCATTCGGAGAATCTATACTCATACGCCATCTGCTTACTCATACGCTGAATTTTGATTTCAGGCTTTCAGATTGCAAAACCCTCCCTGCGGACGAAATCCTCCAAACAATACTCACTTCAGACCTGAAATGCCCTCCCGGGGAGCAGTTTTTCTATGCCAATGCTACCAGTATTCTTTTGGGAATGGTTATTGAGAGGGTATGTAAAGCGGCGTTGCCGCAGATTGCCAATGAGTACTTTTTTTCGCCTCTGGGGATGAGTAACACCACTTTTGATACGAGTGTACTTGATAAAAGCAGGACCGTTCCTACCGAAGAGGATGCCTGGCGAGGCAGAGTAATACAGGGAGAGGTGCATGATGAGAGTGCATGGGCACTTCGCCCCCTTATGACTGCAGGTTCTGCGGGGCTGTTTTCGACTGCATCGGATTTGCTTGAGTTTTCAGAGATGCTGCTTTGCGGAGGTGTATATAGGGGTAAGCTTTTTTTAACCCCAACAGTGGTTCAAAAGATGTATACCGATCAATTGCCCCATATACATAATGTTAGGACCGGTTTGGGCTGGGAGCTTGATCAGGGGTATATGGGTGCCAAAAGGAGCCGCTGTACCTTTGGTAAAACCGGTTTTACCGGAACGGTAATTGTGCTCGACAGGCCACGTGAGGTCTCATTTGTGCTGTTGTCCAATTACACCTGGCCGGTAAGAAAAAGAGACCGCTCTGAGATAAACCGTATCAGAGCGCAACTGGCGGATATTGTGTTTGGTGTGCTATAACGGCCGGTCAGACAGTGCGAATTGGCGGTAGGGTGTGCAGAGAACAGTTATAGAGATGGGTGTGGGGTATAGAAACAGAGCTTAGGAAAAGGATCGTATTTGTGGTCAAACTAAGCGGACACTACTGATTTTAACTGGTTCATTTAAGTATATATAGGTTACGGGTGTAATTACTATATTATGGATCTTTACAAATATGCTCAAAAAAGATTGAAATAACAGATAAGGAGAGAGTGCAGTGGGTGATTCCAAGTTTACCAAGACAATCGCATGTATAGGGGCAGGGTATGTAGGGGGGCCTACAATGGCGATGATTGCATTGAAATGTCCTCAGTATAAGGTTGTAGTTGTAGATATTAATGCAGAGAGAATTGATGCTTGGAATTCTGAGAAGCTACCGATCTATGAACCGGGCTTATATGAAACAGTGGCACAGGCCCGGGGGAGGAACCTGTTTTTCTCAACCGATGTTGAGCAAGCAATATTTGAGAGTGAAATAATATTTGTCTCTGTTAATACACCTACCAAGACTTTTGGGCAGGGGGCAGGGAAAGCGGCAGACCTTCAGTATTGGGAAAAAACTGCCCGTAATATCGTAAAAATAGCAAAAACAGATAAGATTATTGTAGAGAAGAGCACTCTTCCGGTGCGTACGGCACAGGCAATGGACAGGATTCTGAATGCAAATGACAATGGGGTCCATTTTGAAGTTTTATCAAATCCTGAATTTCTGGCAGAAGGAACCGCTATTGCAGATCTTGAAAAACCAGACAGAGTGCTTGTGGGGTCTCAAACTACAGAGCTGGGATTGAAGGCACGTGATGAGTTGGTTCAGGTATATGCAAACTGGGTAGATAAAGAGAGGATTCTTACCACGAATGTATGGAGTGCGGAGCTTTCAAAACTGGTGGCCAATGCCTTTCTTGCCCAGAGGATCTCTTCGATAAACAGTATATCTGCTCTTTGTGAGAAGACCGAAGCGGATGTTACCGAGGTTTCAAGAGCTATAGGGATGGATACCCGTATTGGATCACGTTTTTTGAATTCCAGTGTTGGTTTTGGGGGTTCCTGTTTCAAGAAGGATATTCTCAATCTGGTGTATATTGCCGACAGCTACGGATTGCATGAAGTGGCCAGGTACTGGGAAGGTGTTGTGAATATGAATGAATATCAGAAGTGCCGCTTTGTGGATAATATGATTAAAGTGATGTTCAATACCGTGGCAGATAAAAGGATTGCGCTGTTTGGCTTTGCATTCAAGGCAGATACAGGAGACACTCGTGAGTCGCCTTCAATCGATGTAGCGCGGCAGTTAATTGAAGAGCATGCAGGGGTGGTAATTACCGATCCTCAGGCCATTGAGAATGCAAAAACCGACCTTGCAGATTGTCTTGGCTCGGTAGAATTTGCAAGGGATCCCTATGAGGCGGCAAAAGGGGCTCACGCGATCGCCATCATGACCGAGTGGGATGAGTATCGTAAGCTGGATTATGAAAAGATCATATCCCAAATGGAACGTCCGGCGTTTCTGTTTGACGGCAGGAATATTCTCGATCACAAGAAACTTTTTGAGCTTGGGTTCAATGTATTCCCTCTTGGGCAGCCCTCTCTTAAACACTATGAATGATTAGGTGAGGGGATGGTGTAGTATCCTCAACAACCCCATAGTCCGGCATTAAAGAAAACGCGTATTGGCACTTATAAGAGTACGCGTTTTTTTCTTTTAAAGAATCAAGGCAGTTTGTTTTCTGATTTTCTGGGCAGATATATCCGGAGAAATTGTCTGTTCTGTTTTTAAGATTTCCTGTCCGGAAGAGGTGTCTTGGTAAAATGTTTCGCCTCTGCTACAATGCAGCGCTATTCCCTGGGAGCCATTTTTCAACCAGGGCATAAAGCTCTTTTGCATTGAATGGTTTTCCAAGGAAGTCATCCATTCCGGCGTTAGTGAAGGCCTGGCGATCCTCTGCCATTGCATTGGCAGTCATGGCAATTATGGGCAGAGAGCTGTTGGCGATCTCCGGAGACTTTCTGATAGTTGCGGTAGCCTCTAAACCATCCATTTCCGGCATCTGTATATCCATTAGTACCAGATCAAATTTGTCCTTCTTCAACCACTCGATGGCCTGCATGCCGTTGTCGGCCAGTTCAACCAGCAGCCCTTTTCGCTGCAGAATTTCTGCGGCCACCTTCTGGTTTATTTCGTAATCCTCAGCAATAAGGATTTTATACTTTTTGTGTGGTATGGCCACCTCTTGTAAGGGCTTTATGGCTGCCTTTTTTTTCTGAGCAATGACTGCAAAGGGAATGGTGAAGTAGAATTCAGAACCTATATCCGGGGTGCTTTTAAAAGAGATCACTCCGCCCATCATCTCAACCAGTTTTTTACATATCGCAAGGCCAAGTCCCGTTCCCCCATACTTTCGGGAGTTTGAGTTGTCGATCTGTGTGAACTCCTCAAACAGCAGACCAGCTTTATCTTTCGGGATGCCTACACCAGTATCCTGAACAGAGAAGAGCACAGAGGCGATGTTCTCTTGCTGTGAATTGAGCGTGACATTGAGGCTAACGCTCCCCTGGTGAGTGAATTTGAGGGCATTGCCAACGATGTTATAAAGGATCTGCTTAAGCTTCCCCTTGTCTCCGTGAATAATCGCAGGGACAGCGGGGTCGATGTGTGATTGTATGTTGAGGTCTGTTGCTTCCGTTCTGTATTTCATGGTTTGAATGATTTTTTCTGTGAGCTGATACAGGTCGAAGGTATCTTTTACCAGTTGCATTTTGCCGGCATCAATTTTAGAAAAATCGAGGATGTCATTCATTATTCCCAGCAGATGTCGACTGCTAGAGACGATTATTTCTGCATACTGTTTCTCTTTTTCCCCGAGATCACTTTCGAGCAGGAGTGTTGCCATTCCAATCACACCGTTGAGTGGTGTTCTGAACTCGTGGCTCATATTGGCCAGAAAGAGTCCTTTGGTACGGTTGGCGATTTCTGCCCGATCCCTGGCGGTAAGCAGTTCCTGCTCAAATGCATCCCTTTGTGTAACATCAATTGATATGGATCCGATCAGATTTTTGTTTTTATGCTCCAGATTAACGGGAAAGAGGATGGTTTCAAAGGTCATCTCTTTTCCGTTGAGCCTGTGAGGATGTTTCTTAACGACAGGTGCTCCAACTGGACTAACATTATTTAAAAGTTGACAAGCAAGGGATTCTGAAAAAAAATCTTTAATGGATTTGCCTATTATCTGCTCTTTTGGTTGCTGCAGAAATTTTGCAGCAGTATCGGAAACGAGTAAAATTGTTCCGTTTGTGTCAAATATTGAGATTGGATTAGGGCTATGAGAGAGAAGAGAGTTTATAAGCTCATTTTTTTCAAGAAGTTTTGAATGGATTTTTCTGGAGGCTTCGATTTGTTGTCGTAAGTTGCGTATGTTTATCTGGTGCTGGTATTCATTGGCGACGGAGACGATACATATGAGCAGGTATATTCCCAAATACCGTTTTATAAACAGTGCGTCATTGGGATGGATAATGTCCGGGAATTGTGGGGCAAGGATAAATGATAATGTGCCAAGTAGAAGAAAACTGAAAGAGATGATGCTTCCGCTGCGTAAACCCAGTAGATAAAATGAGGCGATAGGAACAAAATAGCTCCATGATGATCCGGTTCCTTCAACTCCACCGGTAATGAAAAGATAGAGGAAAAAAACAGAACCTGTGGTTATGGTGACCCAGCGGATAGTATGATTGGCAGGGTAGAGCAGCGCAATAACCGTAAAGGAGAGCATGGCTATGGCATAGGAGAACTCTATAACGGAGATAACGATGTCCGTCTGGAGGTTTTCAAATCCAAAGAAAAATCCGTACAAGGTTCCAAGTGTTGCTAGGGCAACATGGACAATATGTCTGTTACGATCGAGGGAGTTGTCTGGAATTGCAGGGTCTGATGAGGTGTTTGATTTATAGGCCATGGTAAAAAGATATATAATCGTTGGCTTGAAATATAGGTGGAATTTTTTTTTTTGCTGTTTTCGTTGAAATTAAATCTACCGATACATTTACAATTATAACGAGGCGCTGAAGCGTTTTATGCAGTGGATTGTATAGTAGGAATTTGGGCGCCTGCCGAGGACGGCACCGGTTCTCCTCCATGCTCGCTTCACTCGGTGCCACGTTTATAGCGCTGCGCGGACTTCGCTTTTTTGAGGGCACTGGACAATCGGAATTGTCC
>SKJJ01000029.1 GCA_007115975.1 Chitinispirillum sp. | reverse complement strand
TAATGCAACATCATCACGCATCCTGTTACAGTCAAGTGAATGGTAATACCCTGAAGCAATCTGCATTATTCGCTGAGTGAGAAGGTCTTTAATGGTGTGGTCTACATAAGATGAATGACGCCGATCTTTTAAAGATCTTGCGGCATTATCTATTAAACCGGTTTGTTTGGAGAGTGAACGTAAAAGGAGCAGACCAGCATCACTGGTAATAGTGCCTCCTTGAAAATCAGCTGTTACTTTTTTTCCTTTAGTACTTTCAAAAACAAGCTCTGATTGTGTATTTCTATTCATGGCAGTTATTGGAAATGTTGGTTGATGTTAATTGTTGTCTAACTGTTAATATAACAACAACTTAAATCCAATGCTGCCTTTTTTTATGCATAATTCGGGCTAGATATTCCTGGGCAGATTCCAATTGAATTTCGTACATTATAATATTGTGAGAAAGGTTTTGTTTATGGGACATAGACAAAGAAATTTAGTTTGGGAATTTCGGATATAGCCAGTAAAATATCCGGAATTACGTTATCAGATGCTCCTCCTCAAGAGCAAACTCCTTACAAAAACGTCATCAGTGTTCCCGGAACTATCGAAGCAGAAAACTTTGATAATGGCGGTCAGGGTGTGGCTTATAATGATGTTTCCCCTGAAAACCAGGGTGGTGCTTACCGCACAGATGAAAGTGTTGATCTGGTAGAATCCGATGGGAGAATTGTCGTTGGTTACACCCGCCCAGGAGAGTGGCTTGAGTATACCGTAGATGTCAGTGAAGCCGCAGAGTACGAACTTGAATTTACTGTATCATCGTTAAACGGCGGTGGAAGCATCGGTATTGATGTTGATGGCGAAACCCTGCTAAGTGGTATAGCGGTACCCCGGACAGACGATTGGGATAGTTATAGGACTTTTACCGAAAACGTGACATTAGCTTCGGGTGAACAAATATGGCGTGTCAATATGGAGAGTGCCGGTTTTAATTTAGACAAGATTGTAGTGAGGCCCCCAGGATCTACTTCGATATTGAGATCTCCAGTAATAGAGAATAATCTGGCTATCAAGACCGTTGCTGGTGGTTTTCATGTTACGGCCGGAGTTTCATCAGCGCAGTTGAAAGTAACAAACATTCAGGGAAGAGTGATTTTCAGAAAATCTGGTGTTTTTACAAATAGTTTTATTCCCATAAATGCTGGCGGGGTCTATTTTATTCATCTCACTCAAGGCGATAAACGCATAATACAAAGATATGTTGCTTGTCAGAAATAAAAAAGAAAGAGTTACTTGCACTTATAACTAAAGGCCCTCTTCGTTTTTTTTGGGGAAGGGCTTTTAAGAAGATCCACAGTGTTGAGCAACGAATGTAACAGTTACAAATAAACTCCAAAAAATGTGAAATTACCGATAAAGACTAAACATCAATGAAATGCCCCCAAAACCCCATGTGCTGCGAGAAGTGCTATGTCATCACAGATTTGCCCAAAAGCATTTTTCCCCATTCGTTCCCCAATTACCATTGAAAGACAATTAACTCACCCTTAAACAAAACCTAATTCGTAATCATGTTTTAATAGTATCTTATAAGGGTAGGTGTTCTGGCCCGCCATTAGTTTCATCCTTTGTCCCAACTGGTACAAAAGAAAAGCGCGAGCGCAGCAAAAGTTCCTCTCACAAAAAAGCCCCCAATATTATGATTCAGCTCAAAGGGAAGGCGTTTTCGTCGGGCTTTGCCCGTGGAATTGCCTATGTATACAGCGATATTCTTGAAAGTAACCATGCTGCTTATAATATCAGTAAAGATCAGCACGATGCCGAATATGACAGAATCGACAGCGCAAAGGAAGAAGTGCGCCAGCAGCTTTTCGATTCTGCAAAACGGGTGGGGTCTGCCCTAAACAAAAATGTCGCAGATATATTCCTCGCACAGGAAACTATGCTTGTTGATCCGCAACTTGTGGACGATCTCAAACAAACCCTCGGGCAAAAACATGTTAATGCAGAACAGGTTATCGGGACCGTGTTTCGCAGGTGGATTAGAAAATTTCGCGATTCCCCAAGCACAATGCTAAATGAGCGAGCTGATGATATCGAGGATTTGTATCGCAGAATGCTAAGGGTTCTTGTTGGAGTGGAGGCTCACAAACTGGAAAAACTCCCCGAGAACACCATCCTTGTCGCTCGAAGTTTAATGCCATCCGATACCGTTTTTCTGACTCGCAAATCATGTTCCGGGATTCTTCTTGAAATTGCTGCTCCAACTGCTCATTCAACTATTTTAGCAAGAGAGTTTGGAGTTCCATGCGTGGGGCAGGTGAGAGGACTCATCTTAAAAGTTAATACTGGAGATGAGATTCTTGTGGATGGGAATACTGGGAAAGTTTTTGTCAATCCAACAGAAGTTGTGATTGAAACCTACCACACTGCACGAAAAAAGCATGTCAGGCAATCCGCAAAAGCCATAAAGAATCGTTTTAAATCAGCTGCCACCACTAATGGACAAGAGGTGACAGTGATGGCTAACGCCAGCTCATCTGGGGATATCATTCGGGCTGTAGACTCGGGCGCTGATGGTATCGGGCTTTTCAGGACCGAGCGTTTCTTTCTTGCAGCTAAGGCGCTGCCCACAGTTCCGGAGTTCAGGAAATATCTTCTGCGCTGCCTTAAACCTCTTGGGGATAAGAGTGTCAATCTACGCTTGTTGGACATCGGTGGGGATAAGATTATACCCTACCTGAGCTTGCCTTTCGAGCTTAACCCTTTTCTGGGAAGGCGAGGGGTACGGCTTCTGTTTGATTTCCCGGCACTGCTTAAAATTCAAATCAAAGCAATACTTTCTGTTTCTAAAAAGTATAATGTCCGTATACTCATTCCAATGGTGACTTTTGCCGAGGAGGTAAAAAAAATAAGGGTGATGTGTGAGACGATTTCAAAACAGATGAAAATCCCCATGATACAAATTGGTGCGATGATTGAAACACCGGCAGCTGCTTTAGCTGTGCCATCTCTGTGCAAGTATGCAGATTTCCTGTGTATCGGGACAAATGACCTCACTCAGTATGTAATGGCTGCGGATCGTGAGAGTGCTCTGGTAAGCAAGTATTTCAGGGATGACCACTCTATCATTTTGGGACTTCTGGAGAGCATAGCAGTTAATGCGGGGGAGACTCCTGTTACGCTGTGTGGTGAGTTGGCAGTGAAGCGGGATGCGCTGAGTTCCATACTGAAAACAGGCATTTGCTCGTTAAGTATTGCTCCTCTTAGTACACCAGGGATTAAAGAGGCTGTTCGAAGACTCTAACTTTTGATAGAAGAATCCTGTTCCTTTGAGCCTTAAAATTTGCACTTAAATCGCCCATTTCTTAGCTGCAGACATGTTGTGGATTCCATCTCCAAAGCTACACTGAGTGGAATATTATTACTCCGGCAACTAAATATGCCTAAGCGGCATACATGACTGCCGGATGCTCAAAAAAGCGCTTTACATGTTCTGGTGACATTTGTAACATCCTCATATGGGAAATAATGTTGCCATGCATTTCCTTAAATGTTCTGGGATGTGATCTGGCGGCAAGGCCAATTTTAAGATCGGTTATTCAAGTATTCATCTGGGTTTCGTTCTGGTGAATACCACGGCAGAAAGATCAGTTCTATGTGTTCCTTATTCTTCACCAACCATTCTTTGAGAGCTTTTGCATGATGTACTCGCAAATTGTCAACTACAAGAAATATCTTTTTCTTTGCACCCTTGATCAATCGTCCAAGAAACTGTTTGAATATATCCACGTTTATCGCACCTTTTTAGATCATGAAACGTACTTTTCCCTGGTTCGTAATGGACGATATCATGCTTGTCGACAACCGCTTTGCCTGAACATTGGTTATCGGTGTTACTCCAACAGGAGAATAGCTTCTGCCATAGTGAAGTTCATTGGTAAC
>SKJJ01000211.1 GCA_007115975.1 Chitinispirillum sp. | reverse complement strand
CGTTGCGCATCGGAATGCTCCACTTTTTGGATGTACTGGACAATCGGAATTGTCCACATTCCGTCCCCCCTGGCGCGTTTTGCTCAGTAGCTTTTTTTGTAGGCACTGGTTTTTTTCATTTATCTGAAAATCTTTGTAACAGAGTAACGGTACACAGCCAACTATTGCATTCCTTTCCTAACCGGCAATGGGGCTGGTGGTCCCCCCGAACGCGAACTCACAATGTAGCCGAACCAAAGCCACAAGGGGGAGACCTCCCGGCAGTACAAATTCCTATAATTTTTTTTATTCTGGGCGCCTGCCGAGGACGGCACCGGTTCTCCTCCATGCTCGCTTCACTCGGTGCCACGTTTATAATGCTGCGAGGACTCCGCTTTTGGAGGGCACTGGACAATGGGGATTGTCCACATTCCGTCCCCCCTGGCGCGTTTTGCTCAGTAGTATTTTTGTGGGCACTCTATTGGGCATTCACCGGAAAATCGTTAGAACATAGTAATGTCACAAATGCCTCAATAAAAAACTCCTACACAGGTGCCTGGGGCCCCACCCCAACAGGTCTTCAAAGTTCCACAAAAGACGGGTTTGGGGTGACACAGTACAGAGGCCTTTACCCACCAATCCTCCAGAGCAGCCTTTTCCCTATCCGACCCTCACCCCAGCACCAACAAACTCCCCGCCATCACCGCCATCCCAAGAATAAGCCCATAGATAGATAAGTGATGTTCCCCGTAGCGCTCCGCAGCAGGCAAAAGCTCATCAAGGGAGATAAAAACCATGATTCCCGCAACGGCTGCGAAAAGCACGCCAAGAATGAGATCGTTAAAGAAGTGCAGAAATATAAAAAAGCCCATCAGCGCTCCAACCGGTTCGGCCAGCCCCGATATTAACGAGAACAGAAACGCCTTTTTTCTGCTCCCTGTGGCGTAATAGATGGGAACCGCTACTGCTATTCCCTCAGGGATGTTATGAATTGCAATAGCTATGGCGATACTTACCCCAAGTGCGGGGTCTACCAAAGCTGCAGTGAATGTAACCAGACCTTCCGGAAAATTATGAATCGCAATGGCAAGAGCGGTGAAAACCCCGGTCCTGTGCAACCCCCTTTTTTGCCGTTCGCTTAAAGGCTGTTTCATTGCATCCTGAATCTCCTCTATCTTGTGCATCTCGTGAGGATTTTCAAAAGAGGGGATCAGTTTATCTATAATCGCAATGACTGCAATTCCTCCAAAGAATGCTATAACCGTGTATACACTGCCCATTCCCTCCCCAAGGTGTTCACTGAGTGACTCTCTTGCCTCATCCAGCAGTTCCACAAATGAGACATAGAGCATCACTCCGGCAGAAAATCCTAAAGACGCAGAGAGAAACTTGGTGTTGGTTGTTTTGGTGAAAAAGGCAAAAACAGATCCAAGCACGGTTGAAAGACCGGCAAAAAGTGTCAGGCCGAAAGCGAAAAGTATAGTTTGGGTGTCCATAGCATTCTCCGCGGGTAAGCAGTTCGATTGATTTGCCAAAATATAAGTTATGGTGAGAAGAAGAAGAGAGGCTTCTCACGGAGCTTGCGAAGGACATGGAAGGGGGTTTCCTGTTTTCAGATCTCAAAGTGATCAAGCATTTTTTCCTCGGCGTTTAACCCCGGGCTCGGCTCGACGACCCCACTCAATATGCTTTTTTTGCTATCATCGCTTTAAATAACAACAACGATATTCTATTTTAACCTAACCGGCAAACTTCACACATTGTTTCGGTTTCTCAATCGTAGTCTTAAATCAGCACGCTTGTTTGGTCACAGAAATCTTCTGTATCTGTACCACTCGGTCTATCCCCTTGAACGATAACTTTTTGGAGAAAAATGGCAAACCCCATCACTGGGAACGACCTTACAGAGGGCAGTATTCCACGACAGATGCTCTCGCTGGCTCTCCCCATGCTTATCGGAAACCTCCTTAATACCGGCTATAGTGTCATTGATGCAATCTGGATAGGAAGAATCGTGGGAAATGAAGCCATTGGGGCGATCGCAGTAAGCTTCCCGGTTATCTTTATCTTTATTTCTGCAGCAACCGGTGCAACCATCGCCACAACCATTCTGGTATCCCACTTTTATGGCGCGAAGAATTATAGTGCAGTCAAGAAAACCGTTAACACCTCTTTTACACTTGCTATTTGCATGGGGGTGATACTCTCAGCTGCCGGAATTCTTTTCAGTGACTGGATACTTGTGTTACTGGGCACTCCCGAAACAATACAACCCCTTGCCTCATCATATCTGAAGATCACCTTCCTGGGGTTTACTGCTCTTTACCTTGGATATCTTGTGAAATCCATACTGCGCGGAGTTGGTGATACCAAAACACCACTGTTCTTCATAGCCTGCGGGGTACTTATCAATGCGGTCCTGGATCCAATCCTCATAATTGGTCTAGGCCCTTTTCCGGCCATGGGGCTTGATGGGGCAGCGGTGGCTTCTCTCCTCTCCTCATCGGTGGCGCTATTAATGGGTATCCTGTACCTGAGAAAAAAAGGGAGTATCCTTGCCTTTGATAATCTTTCGTTGGATTTTTCCATAGTAAGACAGATATTTACCATAGGTTTTCCTTCAATGATTCAGCAGTCGGCTGTTGCAATTGGTATGGTCGCTGTTGTTTCTTATGTTAATTCATTCGGTGCTGTGGCATCAGCTGCTTATGGTGCTGCCTGGAGAATAGAATCCGTTGCCTTTCTTCCTGCAATGTCTTTAGGGCTTGCAGTCTCGGCAATGACAGGGCAGAATATAGGGGCTCAAAAAATGGACCGCGTTCACCTGATCTTCCGCTGGGGAATTTTGATAACAGTGGCCGTATCTCTTTTCTTCTCATTTCTCTTTTTCACCTTTCCGGACCAGCTTCTTTCCCTTTTTACAACCGATCAGGATGTCATTGCAATTGGAAGAGGGTATCTGCGTATCGTAGGCCCATCAACGGTGCTGTTTGCAGTTATGTATGTTTCAAACGGAGTAATAAACGGCGCCGGGCACACCATGACCACACTGCTATTCACCATAATTTCACTCTGGGGAATAAGAGTCCCCCTTACCGCCACTCTTTCAAAGACAAGCCTTGGAATAACCGGTATCTGGATAGCCATTGCGATAGGATTCGGTGTCATAATGTGTATAAGTCTTGGCTGGTACTACTCCGGAAGATGGAAAAGGAGAGTGGTTAAGAGTGCGGTGACACCGGTGGCCCAAAAGTATGAAATAAGTGCAGCTGAGGCTGAAGTACAGAGGGAGTAATGCGCCGGGCCAAGCCACATTGCTCCAAAGAGTATGGCTTTTTTCTCTTTTTTGTCTCAACCAACTTTTCCGACACAGCGACTGATCTGTCTGATAAACTCAAACTGAACTGTTTTTGCCGGTGCCTTTTTTTGTTTCTGATAATTTAACCAACGGGAAAAAGTTGTAGTTCATCTGATACACCCGGTCAGCGTTCCTGTCGTTTGCCACTCGGTTAAGGATTCGCTCCCTTAGCTCATTAATCTCACTCTTGATCCAGTGAAAAGACTCTTCGGAGATACTTAATGTCAGAGTAGACATGCTTATTAATGAAAAGGGGTGGTTGTCGTAGGTCTTAGCGGCTATCTCAAGCATCGATTTCTGGAAATTAATGATGTTCAATGACGCGATTCTTTGATCTTCTTCCATTACACCGGTTGTAACCAGTGTCTCTTTTTGCTTGTATACCCCAGACTCATTTTTTGCAATAAGTCCAAGTTTCAGCAATACCTTAAGTGCTTTTTTTGCCTGTTCCGCTTTTATCCTGGGGGCAAGGGTTTTTGCAATGAATTCGCAGTCCTCATCTCCAATGACGTAACAGCTTATAACTGCGCGTACCGCACTGTAGTACCATTTTGAATAGTACTCATACTGTTCGGGGTTGATTATGAACGTTTTTGAATGGCAAAGAGCAATCATGCGTTCAAAGTATAATTTCCGTTCCTCAATGTTTTTTGCCTCATTGAAATAGACCATGTTTTCGAAATATTCAAACTCATTACTTTTTAATTCAAGCCCTGATGCAAATTTTAGAATGAGTGTTCTGCCCAAACTCTGGCGGCCATCAACAACATCCTTATAGAGTCCAACGGAGCTTATTGCCGCTTTTCTGGCAAAGAAACGGTATGAAAATGCCTTGTTTAGCTTTTTCTGCTCCTGGTAATAGTCCATCAGGAATTTGCGGTAGTCGGTATAGTTAAAGACGCTAACCATTTTTGGGTCCTCTTAAGAGGGGGTGATTGGTACCTGCAACAAAGTATACCCAAAAATTGTGTGGAAAACAAGAAAAAAAAGTGGTCTTATAATTTTGGAACACTACTGCCTGGCCACATTATCGCAAAAGCCCCAAAACATTGGGATTGGTAAGAGTTCTGTGGCGGGATAAAAATAGCGTCCTGAAAAAACGTTCCTTGTTTTTGGAACAGGCGTTGCTGTTTTTCTGTTTTGAATACTCATCTGCTGTTCCATGGGAAAGGAACAGTATTTAATCGATGCAAGGAAAATAGCACCAATGCTGTCTTATATTAGTAAGTACAATTTCTGCAGAACCTTTTTTTGCAAACGGAGGTGGTATGGGAAAATTAAAGAAGTTGGTACTGACCATTTATGTTGTCTGTTTTACCGTTGTCTCGGTGGCTGCGCAAAGCAACTCCGTCAATACGGACCAGGATACACTTGTGGTAAATGCAAGAATAGTTGAGATCCCCGGGACATTCGCCCCAAATGACCTCTATAACTATGTATATGTAATGAAATATCGGGTTTTAGAAGTTATTGAAGGAGACTGGGAGGAGCGTGAGATTCTTGTGGGTCATTATAACCCCTTGATACCCCGAAGGCAGATCTCGGGTCGTATGGCTCAAATCATTAAAGGAAATGTTGATGGCTTTCAAAGAGGGGACCGTCACACTTTAACACTGGTTCGTCCGATCAGCTCGCTCTGGAATGAAGCTGTTGAAGATGAATACTTCGATATTGATGATGAGAGTAAGTTTTTGGCCATCAATGTTGAGACGTTGGAATAACAGAGAAAATGACCGCCTTGAAACGACTTCGTGGCCGGTGTTAATTCGCTGATTTGGTCGACTCAATTATCCTAAAAACTTTAACCCGGGAACTGTATAGTGGTCTTTTCTTCTCATATCTTCCTTTTCTATTTTTTACCGGTTGTTCTGCTGGTCTACTACGCACTGCTGGGAGCTAGGGTTAGCCTGAGCTGGCTTAACCTGTTTATCACCATAGTAAGTTATGTGTTCTACGCCTGGTTTGAACCCTGGTTTGTAATATTGATGTGGGTCTCTACCCTGGTGGACTTTAGCTGTGGTAAACTCATCTCCAAGCCTGGGGCATCAAGGTCACAACGGCTGGGAGCACTGTATGCATCTATGATTGTTAACCTTGGGATGCTCGGCTTTTTTAAGTACTATATGTTCTTTATGGGGGGAGTAAATCGTCTGGCTGAATTGTTCGGTGCCGGATCAAACCTTTTTAATATAATGAATATCGCCCTGCCAATAGGTATCTCATTTTACACCTTTCAGACGATGAGTTACACCATTGATGTCTACAGGGGTGATGCGCCTGCGGTTAAAAACCTCAGAACGTTCTCCTGTTTTGTCGCACTGTTTCCACAGCTTATTGCCGGTCCAATCATTCGTTACAACACTGTCGCCCAACAACTCTCCAAAAGAGACCATACGTTGGATAAGTTTACCTCCGGTGTTGCCATTTTTATTTTAGGGCTGGCAAAAAAGATAATTCTGGCAAATGCTGCAGGGCAGATCGCTGACGGAGTCTTCGCCGCTGACTCTCCCGGATTTCTCGGTTCATGGTGGGGGATTTTGGCATACCACTTTCAAATCTACTTCGACTTTTGTGGGTATTCCGATATGGCTGTCGGTCTGGGGCGAATGCTTGGCTTTGAGTTTATAAAAAATTTCAATGCACCCTATCACTCAAGAGATATTACCGATTTCTGGCGCAGGTGGCACATATCATTGTCCACCTTTATCAGAGATTACCTCTATATACCTTTAGGCGGAAACCGAAAAGGTGTCCGTCGTACCTATATCAATCTGATAGTTGCGTTTTTCCTTTCCGGATTGTGGCATGGTGCTCAGATGACCTTTGTGTTGTGGGGCGTTTTTCATGGTGCAATGTTGATCTGGGAACGGGTAAGAAAAAAAGAGAGTTTTTTTGCACGGCTTCCAAAAATCCCCTCCATCATACTGACAAATATCGTCGTTCTTTTTATATGGGTTACCTTCAGAGCGCCCGATCTTGGTCAGATGGCTCAATACTGGGCATCAATGGTTGGACTCAGGGGGGCCCTCCCATCCACTTATCTGCTCTATTCGGACATCTTCAGTGCCAGCTCGATTCTTATGATGCTGATGATTGCTGTTTTCGTCTGGCAACCGTTTCAGGCACATGAGTGGGTTAAAAAACTTGATTCTAAGAGGTATGCAGTTCTTCTGGGGTTGTTTTTTCTGGCAATTGTGACAATGTTCACACAGACATTTAATCCTTTTCTTTACTTTCAATTCTAAAGGGATGCCATGAGTTGTAAATATTTTCAGACTCTATTCATTACAGGCTTCCTGACCATCATTTCTGGGGTCGGTATTGTTCAGGCTCTCAGGGAAGTGCGATCAGGTGACTCGGTACAGGCGTTACATCTTTTTCAAGATACATTTGTCAACCCTGTAAAAAGAGAAAATCAGCTCAAAACATTGATCGATTCTCTCAATTACAAACTTACAGAACTCGACAGTTTTACTGAACAGTATCAGCAAACCTTTAACTATTCTGATTTTGAGACCGCCGTTGAAGATGCGCTCTTTTTAGCCGATGATGTAATGAATCATCTCCAAAATGTTAACCGCTATTACAAAAAGGACACCACGGAGAGTTCCTTTGATCAGGTTCGAGAGCTTAAGGCTAAAATCGATTCTCTCTATCTTTTTGCTCAAAACAGTGAAGATACCGATCATTTAAAAAACTACCTGCACCTTGTATCGCACTCCTTTAATCAATCCATCCGGTTGCAGGACCGGCGTCAAGTCCGGCCTCGTGGGATGCTTGCGCTGGAACACTTCTTCAGGTACACCTTTTTCAACCGTACCTATTTGCGTTCATACGAGTCTGAAATGGAAGAAACATCCGTCGCTGCCAATACTTTAAGGCCTTACATGCAGCTTTTCAGCTACTGGCTTTTCAATGATTTTGGCGAAAAAGCACTTCAAGGAAAAGATGACTGGCTCTTCTATAAGCCTGGAATCGACTACTTGGTTAAGCCGTGGGTGAGAGATAAAAGAGCTCTTGAGACCGATGAAAATGACAATATTCTGACTGATGATCCTGTTAAGGCGATTGTAACCTTCAGAGATCAACTCGCCTCACGGGGAATTGATCTGCTGGTTGTTGTTGTTCCGGTAAAACCCTCTGTTTATCCTGAAAAACTCAATCCAGGGTTCAATCCGGTTAAGAATAATGAAAAGATCTCCCATTCAATTAATATTCTTGATCAACTCAACAGCTATGGGGTAGAAACAGTTGACCTCTTTTCCGAATTTGCTGATGCAAGGTCAACGGGTGAAGAAAGTGCTGACGCCTTATTTATGAAAACCGATACTCACTGGAGTGCACGGGGGGTAAGAGTCGCTGCGAAATTAATCGCTGCCAGAGTGAGGCAATATGAGTGGTTTGCCGATGGCGATATTGATTATAAAATCGATACCATCTTTACGGATAGAAGAGGAGACATTCTGGAAATGACCGGTTTAACTGATGCTAAATTCAGAAAAATCAACCTTTCATTTGAAACCGAAAAAACCAAATGCCTGCAAGTGTACAACCTAACAGTGCAAAACGATGGCAGTACTGCAAGAAGTCTCTACAGAGACAACTTCACCTCTGCTGACATACTGTTTCTCGGTGATTCCTTTGCACGGATATTCCAGACAGATGAGCCAGGTTCAGCCGGAATTGTTGCTCATGTCGCTTATGAACTCTCCCAACCGCTTGCATCAATTGTAAGTGATGGGGGTGCATCAACACTGGTAAGGCAGACTCTTGAACGGCGATCAAATGTGCTTGATGGTAAAAAACTGGTGATTTGGGAATTCGTTGAACGTGATTTCAGATTTGGAGCTCAGGGGTGGAAGGATGTTCAGTTATGAAAAAACTCTTTGTAAGCGGTATTATTGTTGTCCTAATGCACTCTTCTTTGGTAAAAGCAGGTGGTGGTCCCTATGAAGAGCTTGCACCACGATTTAGCAGGCTTAAGTCAAGCGCCTTTGTACGAAAAGTAAAAGAACCAACACTGGCAAATCTCGATTATGCCGCATACGATAGAAATCCACTCTTTAATCATCAGCAACGTTTAAGCCCCCAGCCTCCCGATCAGGAAATAATGCTTGAGCAGATCACCTTTAACGGCAACCTTAAAGCTGTTTACAATTCTATTGAGCAGACTCCTCTAACACAACAGGAGATCAACTCACCTCTGGCCTGGCGTCCTCTGATCCGTAAAATGTGGACTGAGGTAAAGGAACAGCAGTTCCAGACTATAACGGGTGAGATAAACAGCTATAAATGGGACGATCCGTCAATTTTTCAACCTTATCAGCAAGTTACCACCGGTTATATCCACGATACCGGTAATGGTCATCAAATATGGGTGAAAATAGAGTTTAGCCCATGGGTAACCTTTTTACCAAATGTTTCTGATGAGGATGGGGATGGGGTACAGGAAATGTACGGTCGTATTGATCTCCAGGGCTTTGATGAGGTTTTATATGAGCAGGCTGTCAATTGGATCCTCACTGATTACTCCTCAAAAGTGCTCTCCATGGAAGAAGTGGAGGATTGGGTCATTATGCTTGCTTCCTTCTGGTACCCCTCATTGAATACCGATGTTCTTGAAGCATCTGAAAATAAAATATGGCCCAACTCCCATACTCCCCGCAGAACAAGAAAAGAGTTGCGTGGATTGACACAAAATAGCCCCTTTGCTGTCATTGAAGGAAAACCATTTTCCCCAAAACGACCAATTTACAACGTCTTTGTAATCGATTCACATAAGAATGATGATCTATCAGGCTCTGCTGAAAAGACATCTGTGCAAAAGGGCATGATGGATCTCAGTGTGTCGGACAATTTTAAAAAAAACAATAAGACACTGAGCTTGGAAATTGAAAAATATGGCTCCTACGCTGCATGGAAAGGAAAAAATGCTCCTTTTTTTGAAACCGTGCGTAACTATCTGCACTCATATCCACCGGAACAGATGGCTATTAGGGGTGAAGGGGAGTGGCTGTTTTTCAGAAATTCATTTAACTACCTTCTGGGCGGGGACCTTAACAAACAATCATTTGATAAAAATCCACTGCCCCATATCCTCTCTTTTAAAGAGCATATGGATAAACATAATGTTAATTTCCTGTTTGTAGCAGTTCCCAATAAAGAAGAGATCTATTTCGATAAATTATCTGATAGTATCACTCAACCTGCGGTTCCCATTGTAAATCCATACGGAAGAAAGTTCTTTGCCGATCTTCAGGAAGCAGGAGTTGAGGTCATCGACCTTTTACCCGCTTTTTTAGAGGCAAAAGATGATGATGCAAACCACACTGAACCCCTTTACCAGTATCATGATACTCACTGGACAAAAAGGGGGATACAAGTTGCTGCCCGTATTATTTCAAATAGAATAATGGAATACTCGTGGTATGACAAACTGGACAAAAGGGCGTACACAATAAACGACACTGATTTTTATCGTATGGGGGACATTGTTGATAGGCTTCCAGAGAGTGAACAGTACGATTATTCACCAACAAAACTCCAGGCAAAAAGGGTATATGACAATACCGGTAATCCCTACAGGGGAAATGCCAATGACCCCATATTGCTCATGGGGGATAGCTTTACAGGTGTGTTTGAATCGGTTGATTGTCGAAGCGCCGGTATCGGGGCCCATATAGCTGCCCAAAGCTCTGTCCCCGTTGATATTATTACCAGTTGGGGAGGCGGGCCACTTGTTCGACATCGTGCAATGCGTGCAAGAGGTAAAGACCTCGATGCAAAACGCCTTGTTATCTATATGATGACAGCAAGAGATTTATATGATTATTCTCAAAACTGGGAGCCCTTTCCTTGATAGTAGATAGGTCGATTCCTTTAAAGAGAATTCTACAGATTATCGCTATAATGGTTTGTGCAGGAGTCTTTTGCAGCCGTGACGGTAGTAGTTCAAACCAGAGCTACTGTAAATATAATGCTGAAGTGTATATCGACTCCCTATATCTGCAAGCCGTTATGATTTCAGGGATAAAGGCAAGTAACCATCCCACGGGTACCACACCATTACTTGAATTCATTGAGAGAGCTGTTCGTTCAAGATGTGATGATTTTTCACCTGAAGAGATTTTAGGGAACATATCTGAATTGTTTTTCAGTGAACTGGATATCTCATTCGATTCTGCAAGGTCTGATATCAACAACCTTTTTCCAACAACTATCTATAATTCCAAAAGCGGAAACTGTCTGGGGTTATCACTGTTGTTCCTTCTGACTGCTCAGCGCTTTGAGCTCCCCGTTTATGGAGTAATGGTTCCTGGGCACATGTTTGTGAGGTATGACGATGGGCAGACACAAATAAATCTGGAGATGATGAAAAAGGGAAACTCCTACCCCGATTCATGGTACAAAGAACGATATCCGACATCGGAATATGCCAAATATGATCTGAAAAACCTTGCTATGGCAGAGGTTGTCGGGTTACTGGAATATAACCTGGCTAACTACTATTATCAATTAGGCCGGTATGACTATGCATTGGAACGGTATGAAAATGTTACAGGAGTACTACCTCATTTCGCTGAGGCATGGGGTAATTATGCGTTGACACTAGGCAAGGCAAACAGACCGGTTAAAGCGTTGGAGAGTATAAACACCGCGGTACGTCTTGATCCAAATCTCCATTATGTTAATCGAAACAGAGGCATACTTCTGCTTCAAGTGGGAAACTTTTCAGAAGCCGTTAAAGAACTGCACTATTCAGTGGCACAAAACCCGACGGATGCACTGGCTATGGCTGCATTGGGCACCGCTTATTCAGGGTTAAAACTATCCGACAGCAGCACTATTTACCTGCAAAAAGCTGGAAAAATTGATCCGAATATCAGCATAGTTCAAAACAGCTCTATGGAAAAGGTACCATGAGCCTCAAATCAAACGCACACACTGCAGCTCACTCTTTTGGGGAAAATATTAACCCCGGTTTTCCGGCTGTTGTACTATGTGTCGTTTCAGGATTTTTTGTCTTTTTTTCACTTACCGACCCCGATATCTTCTGGCATCTAAGGACTGGTGAGGAGATGCTTGGCCAGAGGACCTTCTTTCGCACAGACCCCTTCTCCTTTACCGTCGATTCCGCTCCGTGGATAAACCTGCACTGGTTTTTTCAGGTAACCTCTTTTCTCATCGCCGATATATTCAGCTTTCATGGTCTGCTGCTCTTTAAAGCACTCCTTTTTGGGATCTCTTTGTTGTTACTGTTTAAAACTCTACCGGTAAGCAATTTCGGGGTGAATCGTTCTGTTGAATGGGTCAGGGCCTCGGTGTTTATGCTTATAGCATTTGAAGTCAGGTATCTTGTACCGATGCGTCCGGGGGTTTATACTCTATTCTTTTTGTCACTGTCTGTTTTTTGTCTCGAAAAATTCATTGCTACCCACAAATTCCGTTATATCGTGATTCTTCCGTTAACCCAGGTATTATGGGTCAATTCTCAGGGCCTCTTTTTGATCGGAATTGTGCTGTGGTTTGTCTATATGACACGAATTATGATAAGCCATATATCTTCAGAGCATAAAATTACAAACAGAAAGAAAGCGCTGTTAACTGTTCTTACCATTGTTACTATCGGCACAATAGTTGTTAACCCCTACGGGTTTGAATCTGTCAATTTCGCAATTGGTCTTTTTCAAAGAATAGAACCTGCACTACAAAATATCTACACAACTCAAATACCGGAAAATATCCCGACTCTCAGACTAATCGGTTCACAGCAGCAACACTATTTTCTCTTTACAATACTTTTGTTTGCCCTCTGTTGTTTTGCAATTGCACTGTTGCCGTGGAAGGATAAGCTCCTTTACGGCTTACTGGTGATACCATTTGCTGTCCTTGGGCTAATGGCGATGCGAAACATCGTACTGTTCGCTTTCGCTGCATTACCACTAATCAACAAACTGTTTGCTCTCACCGAACATCGATTTTCTGCGACAAGACTTTGGGGCAAAATAAGTAAAGATGTATCAATTGTCGCCCTGATCATCGTATCGCTGAGAGTCATTACCCACGGTGCAATGCTGTTTCACTACTACCCGATTGATGCCATGTCTCCCTTTTGTCACCCTGTACTGACGGCCCAATACTTGAAAAACCATCCGATTGAGGGCAATCTGTTTAACGCCGACCGTTATGGGGGATACCTGATAAATCAACTCTACCCTCAAAGCAGAGTCTTTATAGATACAAGACTCATCATTCGTTCAAAAGAGTTCTTTGTCGCCTATCTCGATATGGTTGACAAACCAGGCGGTTTTTCCGATAGCGCAGAAAAATATGGAATATCGCACGTTTCACTACCGATGACAATTGTCGATAGGTACCACAATCTGGCAAGACATCTGTATGAAGATCCGCAATGGTCGCTTGTTCTGACCGATGGTTCGGAAATGTTGTTTGTAAAAGATCCATCGGCGGTTTCAAATAATCTTGACCTCTCATCTGTTGCGGTAACAGATACAATTAAAAATCAGCTCAGGAACAGATGGCGTAAACATCCGGCAATTTATAACGAGTCAATAAATCATTTGGCAAACATGCTTATTTTCATTGGAGAAGAGAAACAGGCCTCAAGAATACTGGCCCATTGTAAAACCTGAATAAAGATCAACTAACAGAACCATTCAGAAAGGGAGGGATGTAATGAAAGTTCTATATCGCAGAAGCTGTAAAGGTTTCATAGCGCTGCTTATGATCAGTTTTGTCATTGTTGCGCAGGAAGCACCAACCGGAGGCCCTGCAGAGCCCAGCAGAAGAGAAAGTGATGCTCTTGATGCTTTTCGGGGTACACTAAACGGTACTATCGTATGGTCATCATCACGCTCCAACAGCAGGCATGATATCTGGATTATGAATGCTGACGGTACCGATAAACGACAACTCACCAAAACAGACAATGTGGATTGGTTTTCCAGATTTTCTCCTGATGGCAAAGAGGTTGTGTTTACAAGAAGTAACATGGGGTGGGTGCCTGAAACTGAAGCGGAAGTGTATGACAAGTGGGATATCTGGATTATTGGAGTTGACGGTTCAAATGAAAGAAAAGTAGCAAAGAGTGCATCATGGGCATCCTATTACACCCAGGATACCATTCTGTTTGCACGGGGCCCAAAAGTCTACTTTAAAAGCCTCTCAACTGAACAAGAAACTCTTATATTCGATGCCGAAGAGACCTTCAGAAGGGGATCAATCGCTCAGCAACCACAGATTTCACCCGATGGAAGATTGCTTGCCATGACCATGCGGGGAACTACAAGAGAAACCGGCATCTATAACTTTAGCCAAAAACAGTGGCATACAACTGGAGCCGGATGTCAGATCACCTTTTTCCCCTGTGGAAAAAGGGTGCTGATTATGAATGAAGGACAGGGCAGAGGGGGGACACAGGTCCTTGCTTATAATTTAAAGGACAATGGAGAACCGGTAGAAAGAGTGAGCGGATTAACTATCCCCCGAAGTGTGCGCTTTATGGATTTGCCCGGCAGACGGTCTCACGAATATTTTCCAAAACTGGATCAGACAGGAGAGTGGATGGTGTGGTGTGCGGTGCAGCACGGTCATGATCATGATATTTATGACTACGATATGTATATCTGGAACATAAATACCGACCCTGAAAAAGATTTCGT
>SKJJ01000145.1 GCA_007115975.1 Chitinispirillum sp. | reverse complement strand
TCTGTGCAATACCAAGACTGTAGGCCGTAACGAGCCTTCCGCCTGGCAGTGAAAAACGGGGGTGTAACTGAAAATAGACGGTGCTGCGATCAATCTGATCCTCCACCTCAAGCATTCCGTATCCGAAACCACCGCGAAGATCCATTTTACCCGTAGGACGTGCACGAAGGTCAAGACCAAATCCCATCGCCATGTTGCTCTCACCTGGTATTGCCGCGTCGGTTGTATCAACCTTATAAATTCCTGTCTCAACAAGAGCTGCAGGAGTGAGTGTCACTTTCCCCATGCTAATCGGAGCATTGAGCCCGATTCTGTATCCGTCAAGTACCTGCTCATCGTTATCATGGAACAACCTTCCGGTATTGCCCTTGGTGGAAGTGTTGAGGTTGACCCTGACTGCATCACCAGCTTTGATCCCTACATTAACACCAGCTACTGAAGCAATCTCATTCCAACCAGTTGAACGGTCAAAGTGACGGCTTCCTCTGCTTACATGATAACCGGCATCATATGCAGAGTTCTCGGACACTGGCACGATACCAGCCTCGATGGCAAAGTTGTCAGTGTTCCAGATAAGATATGCATGCCCCAGAAGGATAGCATGAATATTTGAACCAGAAAGAAGCCCATCATTGTTATTAACCCCTGCGGAGAAATCGTTAGTGCCAATGTTCTCAATCTGGAATTTCAAGCCCACCTGGTCATTAGCTTTTGCATCCACTCCCAAACGCCACCCGTACTGATGATGCATATCGGAAGTTGATGGCCTGTCCTCACCATCTGCAGTCTTTCCCATATCGATATTTGCTCTGATCCGGTACTGTGCAGCCCCGGAGAACTTCACTTCTGGTTGTGCGCTTACACTCGAAGCAATAACCATCCCAGTAAGAGCAACTCCCATAACCAACCTTAACATAAAACCTCCTTAAAAAAGTTATGTGATGATACAACAGCATGTTTTGTATCGGTTAATCCATCTTTACTGCACCAAAAATATACCCCCCGATTATTTTTGTTTGATAAATGAAATATTAGTAATTGGTTAGAGACAGTCTGTTCATCTGAGAAACATGGCACGTCGAAAAGAGATGGGTTTGGAAATGTCGCTTTCGGTGTCAATGATTTAGTCATCATATTTACTGTTGCTGCAGAGAACTTCTGTGTAAATAGTCTCAACAGATCGCTGCCCTAGTAAAACCGGACTGTTTGAAAGCCTGGTAATATTAACGGATTGGCTTAGTAGCCTGACTTCATCCTGCAGATTACAAATTGCAGGCGGGCACGTGATCCCCAAGCGATCGAACTGCCTTTCAAGCATATTTGCAGCTTCAATCGGAGATTGCGCTCCTAGTGCAGAAGCAATTCTTGAAAAGATATCCGCAACAAAACTTTCGCCCCTTTTATCGACGGTATAATTAAGATTTCTGCACATAAACCGCCAGACTGCTGGGAGACACAAAGCAACAGCATGACCATGAGGGATACCATACCTTGAGGTCAGGATATAACTCATCGCATGAGGAGCAGTGGTGAATGTTATGTTAATTGCTCTTCCAGAACAATTTGCCCCCATAGCAATATTTTCTAAAACGTCACTAAAACCTTCACAATACCTGTCAATATGTTTCCAGATCAGATCCACTGCTGCCCTTGAGTATATTCTGCTCTCTTCCGTGGAATTTACAGACCACCATGACTCTATTGCCTGACAAAGAGCATCCAAAACCGTACATCTCTTTTGGTATACAGGGAGCGTATTTAGCAGAGCTGGTTTTATAATCGCAAAATCAGGAAGCAACGACTTATATCCAACCGAATGTTTCACCCCATCCCTGTAAACAACGGCAAAGTGTGTTGATTCGCTTCCGGTTCCGGCGGTTGTGGGAACCGCAATCAGAGGCGTTGAACTGTTACGGTATTTCTTAGAGCTGAAGTGCTCATCAGGGTTGAGAGTGGAAAACAGCTTAATGCACTTTGCCACATCAATTGTGCTCCCCCCACCAACTGCAACAATACAGTCACACTTATTGTCGGTAAAAAGCTTTACACCCTTAAGGATATCACCGTACTGTGGGTTTGGACTGAAATCATCAAACACAGAGACAGAAATACCCGAAAAATCAAACGTCTCTTTTGTTCCGATAAGATCAAATACCTTATCGCACACAAGAAGAATACTCTGTACTTTCAAAATTGAAAGTATATCATCTAAAAGGTCCTCTTTCGGCGACCTGAATACGATTTGCTGATTATAATGAGTCACATTCATAAAAGAGACTACCGTTTTGTTTTAATCACCGACTAAGTTCAGGAGCATTTATGCAATCGAGCATGTCCTGAAGAGAGTAACTTCTGTTTAGGCATACCCGGTTTTGATTCAAGATACCTTGAAATTGTTGGATCTGAATAAATGAATTGTGAGCAGTGTGTTAGGGACTGGGTGAGAAGGACTGATGACAGGGGTGGGATGAATCCTACCCCTGAAGAGAGTTAAGCCCGGTGTACCGGGCTGAGCAGAGTTGCCTTTTCCCATACCCCGGTACACCGGGGTTAACTCCTTCAGAGGCGGCATTTATGCCGCCTCTCTCTAACAATGAAGCATTTCAAACAACAAACAAACAATACCATTACTTTAGGCAAATATTCATTCCCGATATTATTTGACAACATCTTTCAAGGAGAGTTTTATGAAAAAAGCAGACCTTCACGTTCATTCAATGCATTCTGCCCGCCCATCCGAATGGTTCCTCCAGAAAATCGGCACCCGGGAGTGTTACACCAACCCGTTTGAACTTTATAAAACTGCCAAGGCTAATGGTATGGACTATGTTACCATTACCGATCACAACCAGATAGAAGGGGTAATGAAACTGAAGGAAAAATATCCTTCCGATGTGTTTACCGGTGTTGAAGTGACATCATACTTTCCTGAAGACAGGTGTAAGACACATGTTCTTGTTTACGGCTTAACTGCCGAACAGTTCGAAGAAATCGAGCGGATGCGCAATGATATTTACCAGTTAAGGGATTATCTTATTGAACAGCAGCTTGCCCATTCGGTTGCACATGCTACCTTTAACATAAACAAAAAACTCACGGAAACACACATTCAGAAATTACTGTTATTGTTTGATCATTTTGAGGCGGTTAATGGAGCCCGTTCAAAGGGGGCAAATACTGGTTTTACCAAGTTGCTTCTTTCACTTGAACCTTCACACATCGAAAACATTTACAGAAAACACAGAATTGAGCCAATAAGCGCAGACCCCTGGAAGAAAGGCCTTACCGGTGGCTCCGACGATCACAGTGGACTATTTATCGCAAAAGCTTATACGTCTTCCGATGGAGCGCATGATCTCAACTCGTTTCTTCAGGAGCTGAAGATGAAAAGAAGCTTTCCTGGAGGAAGCAGCAACAATTTTGAGGGCTTTGCGTTTCAGATATATAAAATTGCCCATGATTTCTCTAAATCAAAGAAATCGGTGCTTCCAACCTCGTTTCTGAATACAGTAAATTCGATACTACTGGATAATAAAGGTATCGGGTTTAAAAACAGAATTGCACTTAACAAGGCAAAGAAAAAACACAAAGATGCAAAGGATATCAAAGCAAGACTAATTAACATAGTTGACAAATTCGAGGAGATTAAGGATGATCCCTGTGATGTAAAGACATCCATGGTTTATAAGACTCTTAGCGAAATGTCAGATGAACTCATTGCGAAGTTTCTTACCGACTTCAATAATAATTTAAGTGCTGGAGATCTGACCGGATTGATTCAGTCCATATCGGGATTTCTGCCAGTCTTTTTCCTTTCCCTGCCATATCTGACTACGATGAATGTCCTGAATGAATCAAGGGGGTTGCAAGACAAACTTGACCAGAGTTTTGGATGTGCAAAGGATAATAAGAACAAACGTATACTTTGGTTTACCG
>SKJJ01000192.1 GCA_007115975.1 Chitinispirillum sp. | reverse complement strand
CTTATACTGTAATTTGCAGCACCAATAATTCTGCTGATACCATTTGGGTCACCGCTGAGGGCTCTGTAACTAATAGTCCCAAAACGATCAGAACAGTTGCGAACCTTCTACCAAGTATCGATTTCCCTACACCAAATGTCAGGGGGGCTGTTAATGCAAGGGACAATATCCATGTGACGGGAAATGTCTTGATTGATGGAAGAGATACTTGTGTTAACTATGGAACAGTCGGTGATGGAGTATTTGCAGTAAGCACCTGCGGAGAATTTTCCTCTGATGGAAATGCCCACCTTTCAGGTATGGGTCTTGATCGCACTGTCAGAAGCAGAAATATGGATGACACAGAAAGAGCTGTTTTAGTCGAAGAAAACTATCCAGAGACTGACATATTCAATTCACCCGAAGAATTTTTAGGACTTCAACCCGGGGCACTTGATCAGTTTAAAACTTCGCATGCACCAGAGCCACCGTTCAGAGGAATACATTACATAAGCAACGATGTTCATACAGAATTGGGACCGCTGCATCTTGGAGATTCATACGGAATCCTTATTGTACATAATTCTTCCAGAACTGCTTCACTACAGATTAACACGGGCACATTTACCGGAATGATCATAACCGACCGAGTGGCCCGTTTAGCCGGGAACACAAAAATTTTGGGTGCTGTGGCTACTCTCAGTGATGATGGAGAGGTTATCAATTTCGAGGCAAGTGGTACTCCCCAAATCCGATACTCTTCTCAGGTGTTGGCAAATCTTAACGAATATCTGGATAATCTGCCAAATGTTCCAAATGAGATCTCCTGGAGTGAAGATTAGTTAAATACTTTGAACGGATCTGCTCCTCTAGCAATCCACTTAAATTCCGCTGTCGTTTTTTGTTGTGTGCAAGAGCACCGGTGATTGTCTAAAATTACAATCATAACAGCAGTTCCTCTACTCTTGAGCCAATGAAATTCTTGAATGTAGCCTTGTAAATACTTATTTATACTTATCGCTTACAATATCCAAAAGAGATTATATTTCAAAAATTACACGATGTTTTCGGTGTAAAGGTACTGAATGTTTTGAAAGAGGAGTCAACAGATGCTTCCCCAATTATCAGCAATAGAAGCCAGAGTAATCGGATCTCTTATCGAAAAAGAGCTGGCCACTCCGGAATATTACCCTCTTACAATAAATGCTCTTGTAAATGCATGCAACCAGAAATCCAATAGAGAACCGGTCATGAATCTTACCCAAAGGCAGGTGGAAGATTCCCTTTACGAACTCAAGGAAAAAAGGCTTGTATGGAAGATGGATCTGGCCGGAAGTCGTGTGTCTAAATATGAGCACAATCTCAAAAGTCTGTTTCCTTTCACTGAAAAAGAGCTGGCAATCATAGCAGTTTTGCTGCTTAGGGGCAAACAGACTTCAGGAGAACTTCGAATAAGAACTGAACGTATGGCTTTGTTTTCATCAACCGATGAGGTGGAAGAGACTATTAACGCACTAAAAAACAGGGAAGACGGGCCTTTTTGTGAGGAGTTGCCCAAAAGGGCTGGTCAAAAAGAGAACCGTTTTGTAGAGTTGTTCTCCGAGGCTTCAAAGCCAGATGAATCTGCTATTGAGTTGGCAGCTGAAAAACCGGAGGAGACCCAACAGCTGAGTCTTTCAGAGCGTATAGCGAAGCTTGAGGATGAAGTTGATTTTTTGAAATCAGAACTCAATGATTTAAAAGTGTTATTTTCTGATTTCAGGAAGCAGTTTGAGTAGTTTTGATTGCAACCCCGGGGAGTTCAACGATGACTGGTAACTCGTTTGGAAAACAGATTCTTTTACTAGTTTTACTCTGTTTGCCTTTGTGGGCTGCAGGGTTTTCGGTTGATAAAGTGCGGGCTGATATCATCGCATTTGAGGGCGATCAGAATTGCAGTCCGGTAAGTGAACCAATCGAAGCGTATGCCACAAAGTATAATCTTCCAATCGATGAGTATACCTATTGTATTGGTTCATTTGTTTCAGATGACTACAGGTGTATTATGCAGATGTTTTCACATGAGAATGCATCAGGGACACTTATCCTTTTGCATGGATACTATGATCATGCTGGTACCGTAAGAAATATTATTAATTCTGCTACTTCAGCCGGGTGGAATGTTGCGGTTCTCGATATGCCGGGCCATGGTATCTCGAGCGGTAAAAGAGCATCTATTGAAACGTTCGATCATTATACAAATGCATTAAATAGGGCTGTTAATATCGTAAAAGCGAGGTTTTCGGGCCCTTACGTGCTTAGCGGTCATTCAACAGGCTGTGCAGTGATTACTGATTACCTTCATTCATTTGAAGACCGGGACATAAGCGGGGCGATATTTTTTGCTCCGCTTGTAAGGATGTCTCTTTATGGTCTCTCAAAAATTGGTCATACCTTGCTCAGACCAATCATCGACAATACACTGCGCTGGAACAGAAAATCTTCATCTGATAAAGAGTTTCTCAGAGAGTACAAACAAGACCCTCTTCAGTATAGTAAATTTCCCATGCAATGGGCCGATGCCTATTATCAATGGGAAGAGAAGGTACAAAGGATGCGTACTGTTACCGTCCCACTGGTGGTTATACAGGGTGATAATGACAACGTGGTTGATTGGAAGTATAACCTTGCTTTTTTAAAAAGTAAATTTGAAGATTATTCTGAAAACATTGTTGAGGGTGCCAGACATCAACTGATGAATGAATCAGAAGAGTTGAAAAGAGAGGTGTTTATAGTATTCCAAAACGGGCTAAAGCTCTTCTCTGAGAAATAGTGAAGAGGGGCATTGAAAACTATTCGCTGGTAAAGGAGTCTCTCTCAATTGCCCTCAATTATTGACGGTAGTATTATAGGCTAACCTTTTTACCCTTAACCTGCAGCTCCTTCTCCTCCAGATTTGTATGCCTCACAATACCACCTTCAGACATGTAGATTACATCTTCTGCAATGTTTGTGGTCTGATCGGCAATTCTTTCAAGCACTCTGAAAATAGAGGAGTAAAGGAGTAAGAAGTCGATCTTCGTGACATCGTTTAAAATACACTCCCTGACCAGGCCAAAAGAGGTTTTATACAACTCGTCAACCTGGTTGTCAGCCTCACACACATAAATAGCGATTTTACTGTTCCAGTACACCAGAGAGTCGATACTTTTTTTGAGCATATGAATGGCCTTGTCGGACATCTCTCTGAATACCTTGGCAAGTTCTGCCGGTGGCTGTTCGGGCAGAGCAATGGTTCGTTCTGCGATGTTAACTGCAAGATCCGCGATCCGTTCCAGATCATTATTTATTTTGAGTACCGCAATGATAAAACGCAGATCCTTTGCTACCGGTTGGTGCAGTGCAAGAATCTTGAGGCACTCCTCTTCGATTTCCACCTCTATTTTATCGATTTCACAGTCGGAGTCAATAACCTGTTTAGCTAATTTCTGGTCAAGGTTTATGACGGACTGAACTGAAAACCTGACACTCTCCTCGACAAGTGTGCATAAAGTAAGGATACTCTGTTTTAGTTTTTCTGTTTCAACAAAAAAGTGGTTTGACATGGTTGTCTCCTGATTAATTATCTGTTTTGAAATCACCCAAAGCGGCCGGTAATGTACTCTTCTGTCTTTGGTTCATCGGGATTGGTGAAAAGTTTCGATGTTGTGTTGTATTCAATAAGAGAACCCACATAGAAAAAGGCGGTATGATCTGACACACGTGAAGCCTGCTGCATGTTATGGGTTACAATTACAATCGTAACATGTTCCTTGAGAGTCGAGATAAGGTCTTCGATATGGGTTGTTGATTTGGGGTCAAGTGAGCTTGTCGGTTCATCCATAAGCAGAACTTCAGGCTCAACCGCCAGTGCCCGTGCTATTGATAGACGCTGCTGCTGTCCTCCTGAAAGACCTCCGCCAGGCATCCGTAAACGATCCTTTACCTCATCCCAAAGCGCTGCGTGCTTAAGAGAGGTCTCAACTACCTCATCGAGAATAGATCTCTTCTTGATCCCGACCAGTTTTAAACCCGCTATGACGTTGTCATAAATAGACATGGAAGGAAAAGGAGTTGGTTTCTGAAAAACCATGCCGATTCTTCTGCGGATAATAACCGGGTCGACTCCGTGTGAATAGATATCCTGTCCATCAAGAAGCGCTTTGCCGGTAATAACCGTGTTGGGAGTGAGGTCATGCATGCGATTGAGGGCTCTGAGAAAAGTTGTTTTCCCACATCCGGAAGGGCCGATCAGCGCTGTTACCCGTTTGTTGAGTATCGGCAGGGTTATATCCTTTACCCCGACCGATTTACCATACATTACTGAAAGATCAATAGTATTCAATCTGACTTCTGATTTGTCGATCTGAGCTGTTGAAACTTTTTTTTCAGGTTTGGTTTCAGCAGCAGTTTTTGATACAGGAGTTGTTATTTCAGCAGCCTTTTTTTCTTCCATAGCTGTATTATCTTCCATTGTGAGACATCCTCCATTTTTACACTATATTTGAGAAGTTTCTTTTCAGTACTTTTTTTCCATGGTAGCCAGTCGTGCAACCACAAAGGATATTATTACAAGAGCCAGCAATACTATTCCTGCAGCCCAGCCGAGCTGATGCCACTGTTTATAGGGGCTTATCGCAAGGCTGTAGAGTCTCTGAGGAAGAGAATCAACCGGTCCGAATATCCATCCGGTCCATTTGTTGGGCATGTAATTGTTGCCAAAAGAGGTAAAAAGCAATGGTGCGGCTTCACCAACAGCTCTGGCAAAGGCAATGAGCAGTCCTGTGACAAGTCCGGTTTTTGAAGCAGGAATAATGACCGACATAACTACTCTCCACCGGGGGAGACCTATGGCAAGTCCAGCTTCCCGAAGAGACCAGGGAATGTTCATCAGTGCGCTTTCGGTTGACCGTGCAAGAATCGGAAGCATTACAAATGCAAGGGCAACCCCTCCTGCCAGACCGGAGAAACCTCCCATAGGTTTTACAACTAGAGCCCACGCTAAAAGCCCCTTTAATACTGCGGGCATACCGTTAAGGGTATCGTTCATGATTCGAAGCAGTGGATTCATCTTATGGTCAGGATATTCCGAGAGCATTATTCCGGCACCAATCCCAAAGGGCATGGCTATGATGAGTGCCATGATATCGAGTACAAAGGTGCCGATAATTGTATGTACTAAACCGGTTGGTTGCCCTCTCATTGCCCTGGAGGGAGATCCAAGCTCCTGAGTGAAGAAATCAAGGTTGAGGGCTCCGATTCCCTGTACAACGACGTAGGTTATAATTATCACCAAAGGAATAAGAACGATAACGGTATTCAGTGCAAAAAAGTTTTTCATGAGTTTGTCATACATATAACGTCTTTTTAGTGAAATCATACGGCTCTGCCCCCGGTGAAGGAGAATTTTCTTTGAATGTGTGCGGCAACCAAATTAACAGCCAGTGAAACTAAAAACAGATAAAACCCTACAGCCATAAGGCTTGATAAGTGTAAGTTTCCGACCGCTTCCCTGAACTCATTTACAATAACCGAGGGCATGGTTGATGCCGGACCCAGAATAGAGAATGGCAGGGTATTTTTGTTACCGATCAGCATTGCAACGGCCATTGTTTCACCAATTGCTCTGCCAAATGAAAGCATCGCTCCGGCAAGTATGCCGCCCCGTGCATAGGGAATTATGGCCATTTTTATAACTTCCCATTTTGTGGCACCAAGAGCATAGGCCGCTTCACGCTGTTCACGGGGAACAAGGCGCAGGGCATCAACGGTTAATGCAGTAGTATAGGGGATGATCATGAGCGCCAGAACCAGAATGGCGGTAGTCATGCCATATCCTATTGGGTTACCGAGAATGGGCAGAAGTGATGGTGCATTATCTATAGTCCACAAATAGACGGGCATGTAAACAGCATCGCGTAACCATGGTGCAAGAACAAAGACACCCCACAGGCCGACAATAACCGATGGAATGGCGGCGATGAGGTTGATAAGATTTTCTATTATTTGAGAAAGCCAGCGTGGGGAGTATTCAGCAGTAAACAGTGCTACTGCTACTGCCGGGACAAATGCAATCATGAGCGAGACTACACTGGTGACCACCGTACCAAACAAAAATGGAAGACTTCCGAAAGTAAATGATGAGCCGGGATCCCAGACCCTTCCTTTGAGAAATCCCCAAAGACCAAAACGGTTAAAGGCTTCAGCACCGTCTAAGTATAGAACTATGGCCATCAAAATCGTGCTTACTATAACAACCAAACCCAGTACAAATACCGTCCAGCTGAAAATTCCGTCCCCAAGCCACCTGTATAGCGGTCCGGGAGGAGTTCGCAGTAATTCCGAGGTTGCTACAGTGTCATTTCCCTTACGCAAACGGTCCTCCATAATTTTGGTAAACAGAGCAGATGTTTTAAATCCTGCTCTGTTGTTTTTATGTATAGTTATCAAAGATACACTGAAGTACTTATACTTAGTTGCCCAAAATGTTCTTGCCGATTGGCTCACCATTCCACTTCATTTGACGGATCATGTTTTTACCAAGTTCCACTGCAGCTGCAGGCAACTGTGCATAACCCAGCTCTTCAGAAAGCTTTTGACCCTCAGTTATGGACCAGATAATGAACTTGATAAGCTCTTCTGCTTCCTGTTTGCTGGTGATTGCATTGTTTTTTTCCATGTTCTCATAGCAAAGCATCCATGCAAAACCTGCAGCAGGGTAACCATTGGAAGCTGGTGTATCGGTGAAAAGAATACGTCCATCCTGTGGAAGGGGAATGTCTGCAGCAGCAGAAGTCGCTTCAAATGTAGGCTTAATGACATTTCCGGAACTGTTTTTCAGATAAGCATAAGGAATGTCATTAAGAAGAGCGTAAGCAAAGCTGTTGTAACCGATAGCACCGGGAGTAGTCTGTACCACTCCTGCCACACCCTCATTACCGTTTCCGCCAATACCGGTAGGCCAGTTTACACTGGTGGCAAAACCGATGTTATCAGCCCACTCCTTGTTTACCTTAGAGAGGTAACTTGTCCAAAGGTTTGTTGTTCCTGAACCGTCAGAGCGGTGAACAACCTGAATCGGGAGGCGGGGGAGTTTGACATTTGGATTCAAATTCTGAATTTTGCGGTCGTTCCAGGTAGTTATCTTGCCCAGGAAAATGTCTGATATTACTGCACCGTCAAAAACAAGTCCGGTTGCAACACCTGGGACATTATAGGTAACAACAACGTCTGCAAGTGTAATAGGAAGATTGAAAGCCTTACCACCGGTCTGCTTTTCTACATTGGCCATAATCTCATCATTGAGGAATGCTTCTGACATGCCAAACATGATTGTCTGTTCACCAAACTGACGTATTCCACCACCGGAACCGATCGATTGGTAATTGATGGTTACACGTCTGTTGGTAAGATCCCTGTATTCATCTGCCATAGCAGTTACAAGAGGTGCCGGAAAGGATGCTCCTGCACCGATGAGCTGAACTCTGCCCTGTGCTGCAACAGATGCAACATACACCAACGTCAGAAGACCTGCGTAGGACCCTGCTTTTTTTAACGTTCTAAACATGTGAACTCCTTTTACTTTGAGTGTGATAGTGAAAAATTAGGTAAAGATTGTTAGATTTGTGTTAGGTGGCAGTTCAAGATATGTTATTTGTAAGCTTTCGGTATCTGACTGTAAAAAGCGTACCATTTGATTAACACTCTTGCCTGCGTTGTGCACTATATTCCATCCTTTTTTTTGGAAAAAAATGATTAATTCTCTTTAGCGTACTGAATAAAGAAACCCATCCTGATTCTGTTTTTATCTCCTCTTCATCACCCTCCTTTTCTGAAGACTAAAAACACCTAAATTTGTTTACGATGAAAATATAGAAGTGGATTATTAAGGAATTGTTAGCAAAAGGATAAAGTTGGATTGGATTAAAAAAAAGGCTGAACCGGGCGCTAAGTCACTGGGGTGTTGAGGAATGGGCAAATATCTTTCTAATGGCAAATGAACATAAAAATTACAAACAGCAGCTAAATTAACTCTGGTTAATTTCAGGCATTTCATAACAGTTTGCTTTTTCGAAAGGGTAGTATAAATGAATAACAGAATCAGGTGCTGTATCTTTGATTGGGCCGGAACAACAGTGGATTATGGCTGCTTCGCTCCTCTTGAGGTTTTTGTCAGGGTTTTTGAAAAAAGGGGTATTACGATAACAGAACAGGAAGCACGCGCTCCCATGGGTATGGCTAAGAGAGAGCATATCAGAGAGCTTTGCCGGATACCACGAATTGCATCACAGTGGAATGACAGGTTTGGTGCTGATCCGGCAGACAGTGATGTGGAATCCCTTTATGCTGATTTTGAACCAATGCTCTTTGAGTGTCTGAGCGGGTATTCCAGGCCAATAGACGGTGTCATTGAAACTGTTTCTTTACTAAAGCAAAAAGGGGTAAAAATCGGATCAACCACCGGGTACACCAGGGCAATGATGGAAATTGTTGCACCGGAAGCGGCACGTTTAGGCTATTCTCCTGATTCACTTGTAACTCCGGATGATGTATCCGAAGGCCGTCCTGCTCCATGGATGATTTACAGAAACTGTGAGCGGTTGAATATCTGGCCGCTCTCCTCGGTTGTAAAAATAGGGGATACGGTGGCGGATATAAAAGAGGGGGTAAATGCATCAGTATGGTCCGTAGGGGTGATTGTTGGCAGCAGTGAAATGGGGCTGACCAAAGACGCCTACGATGCTCTTTGCGATGCAGAGAAACAGCAGAACAGACAGAGGGTAAGGAGGGTATTCAGCGATGCTGGAGCATCGTTTGTTATTGATACAATAGCTGAGCTTCCGGATCTGATTGAGACGATAGAGGAGCAGATGAAGGGGGTATTTAATGGATAAGGCAGAAAACCCCTATCTGTTGCTTACACCCGGCCCGCTCTCTACAACGGCTACAGTAAAAGAGACAATGCTTCGTGACTGGTGCACCTGGGATGATGATTACAACGATGGTGTGGTGCAGGATATCCGTAAACGGCTTGCTTGTCTTGCATCTGAACAGCATGAGAACTATACTGCAATTTTAATGCAGGGGAGTGGTACGTTTTCAGTTGAAGCAGCGCTTATGACCATGATGCCCAGATGTGGCGGTAAGCTTCTTATATGTGCCAATGGAGCTTACGGAGAACGAATGGTTTCCATCGCACAGTATCTCCATCTGCCCCATATTGTTCTGCGGGAATCAGAAATAACTCCCATAACGGCGCAGAGTGTTGAGAAGGCAGTGTCGGATAATCCTGATCTGACACATATCGCAATTGTCCATAATGAAACAACAACCGGTATGCTTAATCCGCTCGATTCCATCACATCTGTTGCAAAACGGCACAACCTCCAAGTGATGGTTGATGCAATGAGCAGTTTCGGAGGCATCCCGATGGATATGGAAAAATCCGGTATTGACTGGCTTGTTTCAAGCGCCAACAAATGTATTCAGGGTGTGCCCGGATTTGGATTTGTGATAACAGCCAAATCGATTATCGAACGGTGTAAGGGCAATGCGAGGTCGCTTTCTCTTGACCTTTTCGACCAGTGGCAGACAATGGAGAAGGGAAAGGGAAAGTGGCGGTTTACATCCCCGACCCATGTGGTCAGAGCTTTTCAGCAGGCTTTAAATGAACTTGACATGGAAGGGGGAGTGGCTGCACGAAACAACCGTTATTGTGAAAACCAGCGTAAACTGGTAGAGGGGATGCGGCAGATCGGCTTCAAGACGCTTCTTCCCGATCAGTTGCATTCACCGATAATAACCTCATTTTATAATCCGGAATCACCGGAGTATACCTTTTCGCAGCTTTATCATCGCCTCAAAAAGAGAGGTTTTGTTGTCTATCCGGGAAAAGTCTCTGTTGCAGACTGTTTTCGTATCGGAACGATAGGGGATGTTTTTCCGCAGGATATTGAACGGCTTGTTAAAAGTGTAGAAGAAGAGATGTTTTGGTAAAAAATAACCAGGCTCTTACCTGATTCTAATTTTGACTTCACGGAAATCTTACTTTCAGAAGTTAATTTTTTTACAATCATGCGGGTCGAATGGTTGATCCGGTTCCATTTCTATTAAGGGAGGAGTTGTTCCATGTTTTTAAAAAGCGTTATCAGGTTTGCTATAGTAGGGCTTGCAGTGCTTTCAGTACTGGGTACCATTGGTTGTTCTTCGGGTGATAAGGGTGCGCTTGTATGGGTTTGGTATCCCAATGAGTCGACACCGGAGCGGGCAGCATCACGTGCTGCAATCATTGAAGTTGTTTCTGAAGCAATAGGCAGAAACATTGAGGAGCAGCTGACAACTGATTATTCAATAGCAATTGAGTCGATTGTACACGGTAATGCTGCGATGTCGTGGCTTGGTGGAGAAGGGTATGTAAGAGCAAATAGCAGGGACCAGGCGATTCAGGCACTGGTTGTACATACCGGAGAATCGGGCAGTCTTGATGATGCGAAGTATTATGCCATGCTGGGAGCAAGGAAAGAGAATGGCGGAGACTATATCAAAGATGGTGAATATAGTCTTGAGACTTTCAGACAGAAGAATTTTTCATTTGTATCAAACAGCTCAACCTCTGGATTTGTCGTCCCTTCAAGTATTATCTCCTCACATTTCAATGTGGAATCTGAAGAGCTTCTTGAGGGTGGCAGGGGCAAGGTGTTTTCAGAGGTCCTTTTCGGAGGCAGTCATCAGGGTGCTTTGCTGAATGTGTTGGAAAAAAGAGCTGATGTTGGGGCTTTCTGTAATACCTGTATAGCTCATTATATGAGTTTTACAAAGGGCGATTTCGGGGATCCGAAACCGGGTGATATTTTCCGCATTAATAATGACGCAGTTGCTCCTTTTGATCGTTTCGCAGGTGAAGAGATTGTGTTGGTGGCAACGGTTCCGGTGCTTAACGAATGTGTGGTTGTAAATGGTAACATTCTTAGTGAAGATGAGATCGAAAAGATTCGCAAAGTGCTTACTTCTGATGAGGTGACTAACAACAGGCAGATCTTTGGTTCGAGAAAAGATGCACAGAACCCAAGCTTCTTTGAAGCTGGCCAGCGTTTTGTTCCGGTAGAAGATGCGTGGTATAACCCTGTGAGGGTGATGAGCGGGTTGCCATTACGATAATTATGTGTTGGATTTGTCCAAAAGAACCATGCAGCAATTACCACAGGTGATGCTGCATGGATCAAAAAACAGGAGAATACATGGCGTTGCTTAAGGTGGAAAATCTCACCAAGTGTTATGGAGAGACAATAGCGCTCAAAGATGCTTCATTCAAGATTACCAGAGGGGAATTTGTCTCGGTGATTGGTCCTTCCGGTTCAGGAAAGACCACGTTAATTAGATGTATAAATCGTTTGATTGAGCCCACAGATGGGGACATTATTTTTGACGGAAAAAACATGGTCTATTTAAAAGGAAGTGGTCTCCGTCATGCAAGAGCGAAAATCGGAATGATTTTTCAGCACTATAATCTCGTTTACAGACTCACGGTTCTGGAAAATGTTCTGCATGGACGACTGGGGTATAAGTCGAATATCCAGGGAATATGTTCACTGTACACTCAGGCAGAGAAGGAAAAAGCAATTGAAGTGCTTGATCTTTTGAGGCTTAAGGATCATACCTACAAACGGTGTGACCAACTATCCGGTGGTCAGAAACAGCGGGTGGGAATAGCCAGGGCCCTTGTGCAGAATCCAAAAATAATTCTCTGTGATGAACCGATTAGTTCACTTGACCCCGGGTCAGCAAAAGTTATCATGGATTATCTCAAAAAAATCAATAAAGAACTGAATATTACGATGCTGGTCAATCTGCATCAGATCGATGTAGCCAAAAAGTACAGCAGCAGAATACTTGGTTTCAATAAAGGGTCTGTGCTCTTTGATGGAGCTGCAGAAGACCTTACCCAAGAAAGAATTTACCAAATATACGGAGCTGAAGCAGGTGAACTTATTAACGACTGAGTATCGTAATCCATCGCACTATTTCAGGCGCAGGACCTTTTTTATACTGATTTTTTTGTTTCTGATCGTTAATGCCACTGTTTTATCAGTCTGGCATACAGGTTTTAAAACTGAAACGGCGATTACCTCAATACCAAGAGTTGTTGTCTGGATATTCAGCAATATGTTTCCTGATGCCAGGGCTTTGTCGCGGTTGCCAAATATTCTTGAGAAACTCGTTGATACCATATTTATGTCTATAATGGCGACCACAACTGCTGCATTGTTATCATTACCCTTTGCAATTATGGGGTCACGAAGCACACAAATTAACGGTTTCTTTTCTGTTATCTCCAGAGGTATAGCATCAATCAGCAGAAATATCCCTGTTGCTGCATGGGCGATGATTTTTCTGATAACGTTTGGAATGAGTTCCTTTACCGGATATCTTGCCCTTTTCTTCTCTACGTTTGGGTTTCTGACAAGGGCATTTATGGAGACCATAGACGAATGTTCTAACAATCAGGTTGAAGCATTGAGGGCGTCAGGAGCGACCTATTCCCATGTCATTGCCCAGGCTGTTATTCCTGCATCTGTTTCACAGATGACAAGCTGGATATTGTACATGGTGGAAACTAACATCAGGGATGCCACCTTGGTTGGACTGCTTACCGGATCGGGGATCGGCTTTCTTTTTGATCTGTACTACAAGACAATGCAGTACAAAAGCGCTTCTCTTGTGGTAATTATTCTGGTAGTTATTGTGTTGTTGATAGAGTTCATTTCTAATACTGTGAGACGGAAAATATTATGACACCAGTTATGGTTGATAGAAAAGCTGAGAAGATTAAGATCAAACAGATAAACATGTCTCAAATCTGGCTTTATGGAGTATATGTTGTTCTTGCCATAGCTACAATTTATGGCTTCCTGACCATTGATACAAAAGGAATAGGAATGGTACAGGCAGCAGTGAGAACGGTTGAATACTTTGGGCTGATGTTTGGCTCTCCACGGGCTGTTCCGTCGCATTTTGCTGTTACCAATAACTGTCAGATTGCAACATTTTTCTCTGCCTTAAACCTTGTCCTGAGAACACTTGCTCTTGCATTTCTTACCACTTTGATTGGTGGTGTCGTTGCCCTTGTGCTTGGACTGTTTGCGGCAAGAAATTTGACCAATGAAAGGTTAAGCAATGTTATAAAAGGGTTTGTGGCCTTTATCCGCGCTGTTCCCACTGTCCTGTGGGTCTTGATATTTGCAATAGGCGCAGGTCTTGGAGCAGTCGCAGCAGTAATAGGAATGAGCTTTCATACTATCGGCTATTTGCTTAAGGCCTATTCTGAGTCATTTGAAGAGCTTGATGCCTCAGCCATAGAGGCTCTCAGAGCTTCAGGGGCAAGCTGGTCACATATCGTTTTTCAGGCGGTTATTCCCTCTTCGATCACACAATTGTTATCATGGACGTTTATTCGCCTTGAGATAAACTTTGCTGTTGCTGTGGCAATGGGCGCTGCTGCCGGAGCCGGTGGTATCGGCTATAATATGTTCATTGCTGCAAGTTACTTTTTTGATATCAGAGAGATCGGCTATATCACCATTATGATACTGGCTATTGCTCTTGTAATGGAAATTTTTGCTACCAAACTGAAGAAAAAGTATCATCTCCATTCATGACTGGTGTCGTGCTGATCACAATTACTTCTGAGGCGAGGCAAGGACTTTAAAAATCACATCTGTTCCCGAGGTGCAAGTTATGAAACCAAACAGAGAGAATTATTCACTCTTTTTATCTGAAATTCCGGAAGAGGAAAAACAGAAAATGTGTGACACTCTAATAAAAGAGTACGGAGTGAAGCTGTTTTCAGATGACAGGGGAATGATAATGATGGGTGCAAAGGATTGTTTTGACACCTCCTTTTACGTTGGAGAGGTGCTGGGCAGAGAGGTAAAGGTGCAGCTGGACAAAACGGTTGGCTGGGGCCTGACCATAGGGGATTCGTTTGAAAGTTCCTTTATTGTTGCCACTGTGGATGCAGCGATAAGACAAGGAAGCAGAGATGTTGTTGAAATGGTTGATAACTGGATAGGT
>SKJJ01000209.1 GCA_007115975.1 Chitinispirillum sp. | reverse complement strand
GTCACGGCCAGGTAAAGCCGTTACGAGATGTTCAATGTTCGTTTGCGCGGGTAGCGGCCCTCAGTTTAGTCTCGGTTATGGCGTGAGCGGAGAAAAAGAAAATTCCTATCCATTGGAGGCAATTTATCAAGCATAGGAAGCCTTTTTTGGGTAGATTACTATTAGCTGCAAAATTGAAATTTTTATACTAATAATCTATTCTGCGTATTCACTATCTGTACAGAAAGAAAGTAACTATGAAAAATAAAGGGAACCTTTTACCTGTTTTTTTGACAGTTATGGCAGTACTCTTTACCGAAAGTTTTAGCCAGGTAAGAGACACCTATAGTGATACCTGGGTGGCGACTGATGAGTTAGGACGCGCATTGCCAACCAATGCAGAGGTCGGTAATCCTCGAACTAACAAAACTGTCGGCCTCTTCTACTATATCTGGCTTCATGAAACGGTCTCCTGGAAAATTCACGATCTTTCGAAAATTATTGCAGGTAAGGAACCGTATGGTGGTGCTCGAAGCTTTCATCATTTCAGCCAACCACTCTTCGGGTATTACTCCAGCCAGGATGAGTTTGTAATACGTAAACACATACAGATGATAACCGATGCCGGGGTTGATTTCATTTTTTTTGATAACACCAATGGTTTAATCTACCAAGAGACTCAGGAAAAAATTTTAAATACGCTTTTAGCTATGAAATCCGAGGGAAGAAAGGTGCCTTATGTATCGTGGGCGACCTATAATGGTCCAATTGACAAGCAAATAGAACTTCTATACGATAGCATTGCAACCAAACCAAAATACCAGGAGCTATTTTTCCGCTGGCAGGGTAAGATTCTGTTGCTTGGGAAATACAATGGGCCCCGTACAGAGGTAAAAAACTATTTCACTATCAAAACATCATGGGCCTGGACAGATCGGCCATGGTACACTGAAACAAGTGGAAAAGACCGCTGGCCATGGCTTGATAACTACCCTCAAAAACCAGGTCTTGACAGTAAAGGTAACATTGAACAGATGGCGGTTGCTTCAGCCCAGCATCCTCACGGGCAGTACGCTATAGGTAAGAGTACCGGGGCCGACCGCACAGCGCCACCAAAGTATGGCACAGATGGTAAATACTTTGCGCTGCAATGGTCACGTGCTCTTGAAGTCGATCCCCCACTTATCATGGTAATTCAGTGGAATGAGTGGATCGCTCAGCGCTTCATTAAGGGTCATCCAGATTTCAATCAACCCGTGACGCACATGATACGTAAACCAATAAAAGATGGTGAAAGCATTTTTATTGATGGATATACGCCGGAATACTCCCGGGACCTTGAACCTCTCAGAACCGACTATCGAGACAACATGTACTTGCAGCTGGCCTCAAACATCAGAAAGTATAAAGGTGTAAGGAAAATACCGCGTTCGACCGGTGCAAAGCCCATAGTTATAAATAATGATTTTACACAGTGGAATAATGTAGGCCCCGAATTTCTGGATGACAGCAGCGATGTTACCCATAGAAATCATGTGAGTTTTGGCAGTGACCTCACCTATACCAATACAACTGGAAGAAATGATATTGTAGCTGCCAAAGTATCCTACGACAAACAACATATCTACTTTTATGTACGCACAGCAAAACCGTTGAGTTCACACACTCAGAAAAACTGGATGTACCTTCTTATTAATACTGATACTAAATACTCTACCGGCTGGAATGGGTACGATGTAATTGTTAACCATACAGTAAATTCTGCAACTCAGACCACCATTAAAAAACATTCAGGAACTGGTTTTAACTGGTCCAATGCAGTAAACGTACAGTATCTCTATAAAGACAACCAGATGCATATTCGGATACCAGCAACGACATTGAACGTTGATACTCAGAAACCTTTTACTCTTGATTTTAAATGGGTGGATAATTCTCTTTCAACGGGGGATATCCTTGATCTCTATGTTGATGGGGATGCTGCGCCAAACGGCCGTTTTAATTACCGGTTTATATCAAGTGGTGCAGGGTCTGATCCTCAATTTTCCTGGGATTTCAAAAACAGTATGTTGGGATGGAGAAACCCTCAATCTCTGAATGTAAAAATTGAACCAAATCGGTTGGCTCTTGAAATAACAGGAAAAGACCCATTCATTTTTTCTCCCGATAATATTGGTGTCGATGCAAAATCAAAACCGTATGTACTTATTTCTATGCAAAATATGACATCTGATACAATTATGCAGTTTTATTGGGCAACTCAAGGATCTCCGGCTTTTAGTAAAGAAAAATCGGTATCAATGAAAATAGTGGCCAATGATACTAAACTTCGAACCTATGCAATTGACCTTTCGAAAAATGATATGTGGTCCGGCACTCTAAAACAGCTTCGCTTTGATCCCGTGGCATCAGCACAATCGGGCATCGTCTACCTTGATGCAATTACACTAACTACTGTACCAACCACGGGTATTCGCGCTAATAGTGTGCACTCACCACCACTGTTTACAAAAATAACTGGAGGTATAGTGCACCTGGCTATTAACAATCAAATCACCTCTAAAAAACCTCTGATTATTACAAACAGTATGGGGCAGGTTGTACTTTCACAACAATTACCAAACGTTAGCAACAAGATGCACTACACCATTGATATGCGATCTTTTCCTGCAGGCATTTATTTCATGAACTATGACAATATTACACAGAAGTTAACGCTTATTAAAAACTGATCTGCAACAGGCTATACAAAGCAGGTCTCACTCGGAACCTATCTTATGTTGGTTGATGGGTATGATATGCGTGGTGCCGGAGCGTACCGTTACAGAACCAAAATCGGCGTTCGGAAATAATAGTAGTTGTGGCTACGGCAATTCATTTTTTTTTGCTAAAGGCACCCGATTGTGTCACCCCCAGGCAGAAGCATCTTTTCGGTTCCTGTCATTATCTGGGGGACACTCGGGCGGGTTGCCTGGTTTCCAGGGGCAGCGCCCCTGGTAATAAGCGCGCGGATATATTGTGTGTAGCCCTGAAAGTTGCAGAAAAGAAAATATCGAATATCGAATAACGAATCTTGAATAACGAATCTTGAATATCGATCTGAAAAAATGAGAACGATCCGGGGCTTTAATCGTACTCGTCCCTCGTCGTCGTCCTCGCTCTTTTTTTGCTCCAACTCGAAAACTCATTTTTCCCCTCACCCGGTCCGTTAAGCGAGAAGCCTGAAAGGGCTACCCCTTTAGAAACACCCGCGATCCTATTGAGAAAAACCCCAATTAAAAAAGGTTGACCTTCGTACTATTTAGGTAGTACATTGTATATACATGGTATGCACTTCAGCTAAGGAGACATTATGGTAAAGACACTGACAAAGCACGGAAACAGCCTGGCCCTAGTCATCGAGAAGCCGATCCTGGACCTTTTAGGCGCAGAAGCCGATACGCCCTTCGATGTGACCACCGATGGGAATGTGCTGGTGCTTACGCCGGTAAGAGACGCTGCTAGGCAGAGCGCGTTCAAGGATGCCCTCTCCAGGGTGAACCAGAAATACGACAAAGCCCTTAAGAAACTTGCGGAATAGCCTGTGGCGGAATTCACCTTCCTGAGTCTTTCCGAAGTGCTTGAAATCCATCACGACCAAGTGGCGCGGTATGGCGGGACGCCCGGTGTCCGGAATCTGGAGCTGCTCAAACGCGCCGTTGGGATGCCCGCGGCCACCTTTGGAGGCGAATATCTCCATACTGATATTTATCAGAGGGCGGCAGCCTACCTCTTTCACCTCGTAAAGAATCACCCCTTTGTAGACGGCAACAAGCGGGCCGGAGCAGTCTCGGCTCTGGTGTACCTTGCACTCAACGGATACGATTTCGCCGCTCCACAGGCAAAACTCGCTGAATTTGTCATCTCGGTGGCCAACGGCAAACGGGATAAGGCTGATGTTGCAGTGTTCATACGGAAATGGGCCGTAAAACTGTAGGTACGTTGTCTGTCGGAAATAAAGCG
>SKJJ01000165.1 GCA_007115975.1 Chitinispirillum sp. | reverse complement strand
TACTGTTGAATCTTCTTACGACACCTCATAAACGGTTCATGTTCTTCAACTCCCGTATAAATACCTGAAACGCTTCTTTCATCGTCCCTTTTCCCTGTCCGCTCAATACCATCCCCTTTCGAGAACAGCACCGCAGGGCGGTTTGGCAACTGTACCTGATTACCCTTGCCGGTGGGTCGATTCCACCATCTCAATTACAGCACTAAAATCACCCAATAAAACCTAAAAGGAAGATTTTATTCAGGCCACACAAGATCCCTGACTAACCGAACAGAAAAACTCAACATCTTATTGCTGCCGTACCTGCCCAAAACCTCGTCATCGTGGCGGAGGCGACGGTTCCATGCAGCTGATGCACCGAACTCCGAAGAACTCCACCAGCTAACGAGGCTACAAACATTGCTGGAAAAACCATTGGTGCCACGATAACCGCCCGGAAGGGCCCAGACCCACTCTCGCTTGTCGCACCTGTGTTTGGCGATACCCAATCGGAAGTCCCTGTTGTCTTCATCTTGCCACCAGCTGTACCTGCTCCTCCAAGATAGTCAGGCAATGCTGTCCAGTCTGGAAGGGCTGTTTTTTTGCATTTAACGTACCAACCACCCACCGGTTATACAGTGCTCCATAACCCTGATCCAGGTCGTTATTGTACCAGCAGTAAGCGGGTGTAGAAAGTGCTTCCCACTCACTATTACCTGTAACATTGGGAATTGCTGTGCTATCGGCATACCTCGTTGTGCGAAGATTCTCCACAGTCCACACCTGATTGCCGATCTGAACAGTGGTGTAGACATTGTTGTCACCATCTTTGAGACCCCACCGTGCATACACCGTATCATGACCAGTTGACCCTGAAGGTATTTCAGAGATTGCATCTGTAAAAGCCGAGTCTGAAAACCTCTTTTTTTTTGGGGGGGGGAGGGTAAATCTCCCACTCCTCTCCCCGGCCAGTACCACCCGCCACCAGGTCCCCGCCGAAGAAAAACTGGTACTGTAGCCGGACCAAAGCCTGTTGGGGACTCAGGGATTGCACAAATATGATACCGGCCTTGCTACACCAAGAAGTCCGGTATCAAAACAGTATCACCCCCCCTGCTGCAGCAACTCTTCAAGCCTCTGCTGCAGCTGAGGTGAAGACTGAAGTGCCATGCCAATTTGCTGGAACCGCTCCGGGGTAAGCTCTGACCGTTCGATTATCGCAAGTGCGTCCTGTTGAAGCTGGAATTGGAGTTGGTGGATCTGCTCTGAAATAAACATCGCTTTTTCAAGCTCCTCCTCTGTTGCATCGGATTCGACTTCGGGACTGTTCTCCATTACCGCAATATCATTATAGCGCTCGGGCGTCAAACCGGTTTGTTGAATGATTTCAAACATCCTGGCCTCAGCCTCTGCCTGCAGAACCATCAGTCTGTCGTTAATTTCAATAAACTCCAGCAGCTCCTCATCGGTTACTTCAGCAGTCACCCGCACATCCATATCATTTGATGTAGCCACAGCCATTACCCCTGCACCCAAAACAACCATCACCGATACTATCACTCCCCTTTTCATCCGATCTATCGTGACATCCATTTTGCCCCCTTAATTTGAATGAAATCAATCTACGCCCAAAGATGCACACTATTATCTCTTATATATCCCCACGCAATCACCATTCCACCAATATAAACGCCTGATTTATATGAGAATCTTATTTTACCGACAATCTCCCTTTTTAACCGGCCGAATTTCATCTTTTGCACAACACAGAACTATTTTCCATAGATAAAACCAAAACCAGACTCTCTTCCTGGAGGACCCTATCCAGAAATCACAGCAAATACAGACACCACCAGCACAAGAAAAACCAAAAAAAAGGCAGTCAAAACCAGCTGTCATGAACAGTATCTGGCTCTATCTTATCCTTATAAGCATAGTTGTGGCTGCCTATACCGGGAATATGGACTCCCTCACCACCGCATCTTTCGACTCGGCACGATCGGCTGTAACCCTGGCCATCGGTCTTATCGGCGCCATGGCCCTCTGGCTTGGAATAATGAAAGTTGCTGAAGCGGGGGGGTTGATGAAGATGATCTCAAGAGCGATCAGACCCCTGATGATACGGCTCTTCCCGGATGTCCCTTCCGATCACCCCGCAATGTCGGCAATCATTATGAATATGGCCGCAAATATGCTTGGGCTTGGAAATGCCGCCACCCCCATGGGTATCAAAGCCATGACCGAACTGGATAAACTCAACACCGAAAAAGAGACCGCATCAAACTCCATGTGCCTCTTTCTTGCAATTAACACCTCAAGTGTGACCGTCCTGCCACTGGGGGTAATCGCAGTACGAGCCTCTGCAGGAGCAACTGGCCCCGCAGAGATCCTTCTGCCCGCAATACTGGCAACACTCTGCTCAACCCTGGTGGCCATCTTTATGGCAAAACTGTTCGCCAAAAGATCCCCCAACCCCAAACAGCTCACCATCTCCCAAATCGAGCAGGAAAACTCCATCGAAACCCAGTTGGATAACAATACAAGTCAACCAGAGCTTGTCAAACCAGGTCCGCTTGGAACACTGTTTGCCTATCTCACCTTGGCTCTATTTCTGTTCTCTATCCCTTTCCTTATTTACACCAGCAAGTCATCGCCCGAAGCTATCGCGGATCCCGACAGTACCCATCTTTTCTACTCCCCCAACCCCGGTTTAGCAGATGTCAATTTCAGGATCCTACGCAAAGATCAGAGCAACCACCTGGGCTGGGCTACACACGACCCAGTTGCCGCCGACAGCTTTTTTATCTTCAGAAGAGTTACACCGTCAATGGTGCTCTCTTTTTCACCAACAGATGACACCGACTCTGCCACTATAACAGAGACCTCATGGGTACAGATTAACAACCAGCCGGTTACCGGTCTGGATGGTATCTTCACCTTTGAAGATACCGCGGTAAAGAACGAACTGACTTATCAGTACCAACTTCGCTCTGCCGATCCACAGCTCAACGGCTCACCCCTTGCCTACGCCCAGCCAATCCCGTTCAACGGAATTCCAGACGACTCCGCAGATTCACTCATCCCCTTTAATCAGACCGCTGCAGGAAAAATCACCCAGCCTCTGATCCGTACAGCAGAAAATGTCAACACCATAACATGGCAAACCATACCGGAACAAAATCACCAGGAATTTTTCATCTACCGGAAAATCAAGGGAAACGACTCGGACAAAACAGTAGAATGGCAACGCATAACCCAAAGCAGCATCTCTGAGCCAAGGGAATCTACCGAAGAGATCACCACCTACCACTATGATGATGCAGATATTGAACCCAACACCTTCTACCGTTATGCACTTGTGTCCTACGACTTTACCGATAAAAACATGGTGGGCTATGCAGAGATCAAAACAGAACCCCGTGAAAAAAGCTTTCTGGACCACTTTACCAGCTCAACAGCCTGGCTCATTCCAATCATTATGGGCGGCCTGCTTCTCATGGGCTACCTTCGCGGTGTAAAGGTCTACGAAGTGCTCACCGACGGAGCAAAGGAGGGATTTCAGGTTGCGGTAAGGATTATCCCCTTTCTGGTGGCCATTTTTGTGGCGATAGGAATGTTCCGGGCCAGTGGTGCCCTCGAACTCTTTACCCGCCTCCTGGGCCCTCTTACCAGACTTATCGGCATGCCCGCAGAGATACTCCCCATGGCCCTTATACGCCCCCTTTCAGGAACCGGTGCATACGGATACATGGCTGAGATTGTCACCCAGGCTCCCGACAGCTTTGCCGCATTTGTCGCATCGGTTCTTCAGGGATCGACCGAGACAACATTCTATGTTCTGGCGGTTTACTTTGGCAGTATCGGAATCAGAAAAACACGCCACGCCCTGCCCGCCGCTCTCTGTGCCGATGCAGCCGGGGTGGCAGCAGCACTGTTTTTCTCACACCTCTTATTTTAACCGGAGATAAATAGCAAAAAAATGGATACTATCGAACAGGAGATAAAATTCAAGATCTGGAAAAAACGGGTTGAAAGCAATGACTGCACAATCCACTCTGCAGAGCCGATTAACGAGATCAGAAAAAAAGATGGCTCACTGCTGTTTGCACTTCTGAAAACTGAGGTAATCTCCCCTGAAAACAAAAAACTACCGCACATACTGTTTTTGCGCGGAGATGCCTGTGTGATCGTTATTCTTCTGCGCAACAAATCCACCGGTGAAGAGAAATTCCTGATGGTCAGACAGAGAAGAATCGGAAACGGTCAGATGTGCCTTGAATTTCCAGCTGGGATGCTTGATGAAAGCAGCAACGCTCCTGAGGTTGCAGTAAGAGAGATTTTCGAAGAGACCGGCTTACCCCTTAAAGAAGATGAACTCTTTGCGCTCACCGATACCGTCCTCTACAGCAGCGCCGGTGCAAGTGACGAAGGGATCCACTACTTTGGAGCACTAAAGGAGGTGGATGACCAGACATTCAACTCTTTTTTTGATAAAGAGGGCGGCTGTTGTGATGAAAACGAGCACATCTCAACAACGCTTATGTCACGAACCGATGCCGAACAAGAGACCACCTCTCTTCAGGCACGCCTTGGGTTCTTTCTGTTTGAACAACACATCAACAGGGCAAAGGAGCAACAGTGAAATCAATTACCGGTAAAGACACCATCGCCGACCAGCATCCCGATTTCCTCACCGATGAATCACGATTTACATGCGGTCTGCCACAATCGATCCATTTTCCAGAGTCAACCGAGGATATTGTTCAGGTTCTCAGTGATGCCAGCTCAAAGGGGACACCTGTTGTTGTAAGCGGTGCAAGAACCGGAATTACCGGTGGCGCCGTACCAATTGACGACAGTATTGTCCTGTCACTTTCACTGATGAATACAATAACAGAGTGTATCTGGGACAATGAGGGGCCGATACTTATATGCCAACCGGGAATCACCCTCGAAGCAATAGACTCTTTTTTGCAGAACCCACAGGAGTATGGCACAACCATTAAGGGTGCAGAAAATCTCTCTGCCGGAGAGTACTTCTACCCCCCTGACCCAACAGAGCTGACAGCACAGCTTGGCGGCACGGTTGCCACCAATGCTTCAGGAGCCAGATCATTTCTCTTCGGCCCAACAAGAGAGTATATCCCGTATTTACAGGTGGTAACCATGCCCGGTCAGGTGATCGATATCCGCAGAAAGACATCTGCAAAAAACAACCTGCTACAAAACGGTCACAGAATCTTGGAGGCGATACCAAACCCAACCTATCCGTGGCCGCAGGTAAAAAATGCCACCGGATATTTCAGCGGAAAAAACCTTGACACAATTGATCTATTTATCGGTTCGGAAGGTACGCTTGGTGTGCTCGCAAAAATCGGCGTTCGCCTTGTCAAAAGACCAGTCTTTACATCTGGCCTCTCCTTTTTACCCACCACAGAAACCGCCTTTGACTTTGCCGATTTCCTCCGCAAACAGAAAAACGTTGCTGCAATAGAGTTCTTTGACGAAAACTGCCTGGAGATGCTGTGCAGCGAAGAAGCTGCTGCCAATTTTTCATTCCCCCGGTTCCCGCCCGCTATGAAGAGTGCTATCTACTGGGAGTACATCGAAGATGCAGATAATTCTCTTGAAGACAATTTTGAACTTTGGGAACAACAGCTTCAGCAGTGCGGCTCCACTTTTGATTTCACCTGGAGCGGATTTGATAAAAAAGAGTCCTCAAGGCTTAAAACATTCAGACATGCGGTTCCTGAGTCGGTGAATGCACATATCGCTAAAGTTAAAAAAAAACACCCTGAAGTAAGAAAAATCAGCACCGATACAGCACTCCCCCCTTCACCGTTTCGATCCTGGTTTCAGGAGTGCACAGGAAAACTAAAAGAAAACAAGCTCTCCTATGTCGCCTTTGGTCATCTGGGCGATTATCACCTGCACATAAATATCCTGCCGCAAAACGAAGAACAGCTCTCAAAGGCCAAGGAACTTTACAGTGAATTTATCCTGAACAGCTGCAAACTGGGAGGCACCGTATCCTCAGAACACGGTATCGGAAAACTCAAAACTTCTTTTCTTAAATGTATGTACAGCCCCGATTCCATAGAGCAGATGAAAGAGATCAAGAGAGCAGTTGATCCTCAGTGGCTTTTGAACAGGGGGGTTTTGTTTGAAGATGGTTTGGAATAAAAAGAGAACCAGTTGCTGATGCCAGAAAATTATTGGGACAGAAGGCGCCCAAAACAGCTCCGACTCACAGAGTAAACAGTCCTGATTTTAATTTTTGTTGTCCATACAGTTCAATGTCTCTGAGCAATTTTATACTTCCAGCATAGTGGACAAGCAACGGTTACTTTTTTCGAATAATCGTACGATTAAGGCTATCTAGTTACAGGTATGATCAATACCTAAACATCAACGATAACTACCCCCGTACGATACCCGTATCAAAATATCCTACCGTAACCATTTTTACCCAACCAGCCCAAACATACTTCTCCATTCACCAAAGACAGAAACGATATAGTTTTGCCATAAAAAAAATGTTGCATTCCTTTTTGTCGAAAGGTATCTTGAACTTTACCACTCTCACTGTCAGTTTTTCTTGCAGCAGCATGTAATAACAATTCACAGCGTTCAAAACTCAAAGCCTTTTTTTGTCAATAAACTTTAAGACAATAAATTTCGCTTACACTGTTTTTTTTACCCTGAAATACTTTTGAGCAATCATTGTCGCAGCACCAGGGAACACCTTTCTTCATTTACCAGTTTACACTATTCTCTAAAGACATTCTACATCTATCAAAGGATAATAGTTATGAAGATTTTCCCTAAATCATGCAATCCCTCCACGCTGTTTTTTTCTCTTACTGCAATCACATTGTTCCTTACCTGCACAGATCTTCCCACCTCTGTATTTGATCCGGATTACACCGGTGACTACAATCTGGAGGTGATTTTTGATCAGCAGCAATTTCTAGCTTTTCAGGAGTACCATGTCCCTATCAATCAAGGTAAGGATAACTATGAGTCGTTTACTGCAGCAACGGTACCCACTGGTGGTTTGGATTCAGGTTTTTTCACTTATAAACAAAATGCGGACTCTCTTTGCTTTTACTTTACAAGAGAATTTTCCGGTGATTTGGTTATTACTGCCAATCGTCCAAACTCTTCTGCTGACACCTTTACTTTTCCAATAACGGTGGAATCCCCTTTCTCCATATCAGGTAATAAAACAGTGACAACCGCGGATTCTTTCTCTTACCGCACTTTCCAAAGAGAGGACGCCAGCGCCAAAGATAATATTAAGAGAGTGTACTGGTACATCAACAACAAAAGGGCCGATTCATCACGTTTTGAATCGGATGTCTATTTTTCCTTTGATACCACGGGAAATCACCAACTAAAAGCGCTACTGGTGGATTTCAGAGGCAATTCAATTGAATCAGCATTGATGGAGATTGAAACTGTACCCATTAATTTTACCATTTCATCAGTAACTCCCGATAAACACATCTTTACAAGTGACGACTCTGTCACTCTTCAGGTGCACTTAGCTGGAGTGAAGGGTGACTCTGTACAGTTTTTCTGGGAAATCCAAGGAGACACCGCATCTGTAATGGTGAATTTCCCTGAGGATACAGTTTCCATAACCATATCAACACTCCCCGGTAAAACGGGGATTCTCCCCCTTAAATCGTGGCTTGTTATCCCCGGGGGGATTGTTAGCTCCCCAAAAAACATCACTGTAAACGTTATTTCCGTAGCACCTGCGGTGGAGTTTGTTTTTTCCGGTGATACAATGTACGCACCCATTGAACGGGAGATCACAATCTATGTATCGGGTGATGCCCATCGTTATGTGTGGGACCTTACCGGAGATAGTCCTGATACCACCAAAACCCCAGCCTTTACCAAAACATTTTTCAGAGACAGCACAGAAGCTCAAGTTCTGAACGTGTATGGTATTAATACAGAAGGTGCTGCAGGGGAAGAGGCTTCTCTTGTTCTGCTGCCAGCACACTACTCCTACGTCGCAACATTTACCGATATTCCTGAGCGAATTGATACTTATGAAAAAACTCTCCTGAGTGCGCAGGCTTATAATTTTCAGGGGGAACCTATACATGGAGGAGTTTATAAGTGGCTGTTTTCAAGTGAGTCGGGAGATTTAATCCTGGACACCACCGTTTCGGGAACGGGTGATATTTCAGTGATTTTTACCGAAAGCAGCGTTGTATCGGTATCAATGGAATTTTCCGATACCAGGGGTCAGATCACCGCCCCCATTGTAGTAAGTATACCGGTGGCCGATTCGAAAGCATCACTTACACTCAGATCTGAACCAGGGCCGCACTTCAGCTTAACCCCCTTTACAATACATTTTTTACTTAAAGAGAACTTCCGTGAACTCACCACACTCCGCTACCGGCTCCTCAAAGATACTCAATCCATTGTTTCAGACAGTTTGGATGTCGACACATCCAATGTATCTGTTGCGTTTACCCCTCAGGAACCGGGAACCTATACGGTTGAAGCATGGGTTGTTGATGAGGCTGGCGTATACTCCGATACCATCCAAATGAGTATTCTGATACTTGATTCCCGTCCTGCTGTATCATCCGTTCTGAGGTCTCCCAACTCTATACACTGGGGCCAGACGGTTGAATTGACAATAATTGCACAGCCATCTCTCACTGAGTCTGCAATAAAAGAGTACTACTGGAATTTTGGAGCTGATGAGTGGGATACCACCCTGACACCATCTGTCAAGAGAATTTTCAGGGATAAATCGGTTGAACTGACGGTGCAGGTCAGGGATAGAGATGGTGTGAAAAGTGCTCCGTACAGTACAACCCTCGATATTGTTGAGTGGAGCCCCGGGGTAGAAAGCATTCTTCTGCCGGATGAGACACTTTTCGCTCAAAAAAGCTTTAGTGTGAGAATAACTGCAACAGATAATCCTGGGGGATTGATAGATTCCTTTCTCCTCTCTCTTACTGGTGCAGATACTGTTTTGACATTTGGTGCACAGGAGAGAGATGTGGTGGTTGTACTGGAAAATGACCAGTATGGAGAATACAAACTCAGTGCAATGGTCCGGGATTCAACTGGACAGTGGTCGGATGAATTTGGTTTACCTGAGCCCATTGTGATCCAAAGAGATATCCCTGTAGTTGATGGTGTCGTTGTGTGCACTCAAAAAAAATATATATACAGCCCCTTTGCTGTTCGAGTTGATGCAGAAGATAATGCCGGTGGTCAGATAGATTCCTTTGCAATAACTCTAAGCCTTAATGACACTGCTTTTACTTTTGTCTCAAAAGAGAGAGATCTCAATGTTGTTATTGACAACTTTGGAGAGTATACGATTAGTGCAAAAGTACTGAATTCAAATAACAACTGGTCGGATGAATATACCTTAAGTGAGAAAATTGTAATCGATCAGGGAAGGCCACAGATACTCTACTTTGAACCTACTGATACGATATGGTGGCTCAACAGTGCACGTTTCAGATTATCGGCAAAAGACCCTGATGGTTTTTTAAAAAAGATCATAATCGACTGGGGTGATGGGAATCAGAAAAAAACAGATATCACCCAACGCACCTCATCAATACTAAGATACGTGGACCACACCTATGACAGTCTCGCGGAATCAGGAAATTTTATCGTTTCTATCGTCGGTATTGACAATAATGGCTTTGTATCCGACACACTTAAAAGAAATATTGCTGTTAGTGAAGGAAGACCAACCGTAAGCATAACCTCCTCCACATTTTTCTACTCCTATTTCGACTATTATTGGGATGAATACATCACTAAAGGGGACAACGACTCCCTGCAGACGATTTTTGAAAACGACACACTCCTTATCCCCTATCTTCATGATGAATTGGGCAGAAGAATTCGGGTAAAGGCCAACGCATCTACTCCCAACGGATCAGTTGCAGCCTATGCTTTAAGCATATCCGACGACACTACAGGGTTGGAGTGGAATATAAACAATGAATTCTGGTTCAACACCGAAGAGACATTTACCCCTAACGAACCGTTCAAAGCGGTGCTGTTCTGCAAGAACAATTATGGTCTTGTCGCTGCCGATACCTTTTGGGTAAAAGCTTTTAGAGGACCATATTATGAAAGGAGTGTATGGTTTGATTGGGATTTGAACGATTCTGCAATAGAAAATCAGAACGTTACTCTTAAATGGCACGTTGATGCAGAGTGTGATGATTGTAATTATGCAATAGAGTTATCGTTCAACAATACCCATGACACAAAACTTCTTGCTAAGGGAAAGTTAACGGACGCGAAGATTGACAATGATCATAACAGCTTCAAAAGCTACGAAGAAGATGTCCAATTCCCATGGGACGAAATTGACGGAAACCAGGATGTGCTTGTAACCATCCTGGTGCAGAACAGGTTCAGGCAACAGGCAAAGGCTCAGATACAATTAAAAATCAATAAGTGAAGTGCAATCTTACTTGCCTTGTGAGCTGTCATGAGGCAAGTCTCCACTGACTGCAGATGATTACTATTTGGCAAAAGCGGTCTAGATAGACAAAAGTGAAGGACACAGAGAGAATCAACAACAATCTGCACCCCTCTCCGTTTTACTCTCCTTCACGCCCCGGGGTAGAAATGATATGGTTGAGAAAACAGCGGCTTTCATCAAAACCTTGGTGTAAACCTGCGTCCCTTCTCTCTCCAGCTCTGAGGATCAGGCAAAGTAAACTCTGGATAGCGATCGATAAGATCCTCAAGCTCTCTTCTCGCAGTATTCACATCAAGATCCCTTTTGGGATCAAGATTTAGAAATCTGTTGAGCCACACCATGGATGATTCCGGCATCTCCTTGTGATACCGATAGAGAAAAGCGAGATTTTTTGCAATTCGCGGATGCTCATCATCCAGTTCCCATCCAAGACGCAGATACTTTTCAGCCGAACTGTACTGCTCCATATTGGCAAACAAGATCCCCAGCGACACAATAGCCTCAACATCCTGGGGATAGTGATCAGTGAGAGAACGGAGTTTGCGCAGAGCATTCTCAAAACGCCCCTGTTTTTTATACAACGTACCAAGGACAAAGAGCGCATCCCTGTTGTGGGGATCAATTGCAAGGGCAGACAACAACCCCTGCTCTGCATCTGATGCAAGGGGGGAAGGGATCCAGTTATCAGGATCTGTTCCGTAAGAGGCCCACTGCTCCTCCTGCAACTGCTGATAGAGAATGGCCAGCAGTATTTCAGCCCGCAGGATATATTTGTCAACAGCAGAGCGACTATTGGATGATACCTTCTCTATTACAGAGAGGGCTTCCTCATAACGCCCTTTTTCAAAGTGACGCTGAGAGTTACGCAATGAAGGAGAGTGGGCGTCGGTTATAAACCGCAGGGCAAAAACGGTACCCGCCACAAGTACGGCACCAATTACGCCACTTATAATGATCAGAGGAAGAGAAAGTCCTGCATGGTGATCTTTTGCCCTAGTTTTACCCACAACTTTAATGGACCTCTAAGGAAGTAACTTCACTGATTGGAATCGTAAAAACACCATCTGCAGCTTTACCAGCTATTGAATTATTTATTGAGATAAAACAGAGGTTTGCATCGGATCCACCGGATGCAATTTTCCGGGTCCCATCCTGAAGAGTAATAGTTGCACTGATAAAAAAATCCCCATCATAAGACATCGTTTGTTCACCATCAATTTGTACTGTTCTGATCGATTTAACTGGGATCAGATGAATCGCACCACCGTGGTATACCTTCAGTACAGAGTTTTCTGAGAAATCAAGCATGTCAACCCTTGTTGAAAAACTAGACCTGTCAACTACCGTTCCAGAAAATGAACAGCCAAAGAAGAGTAACAGTCCACAAAGAAAAACTGATCTGGTATGTCCCACGTCTATTCCGCCGTTTCTATGGCCTTGAGAAAATCGTGCTTTGACCCGTAGGTCTGTATCAACCGGTTAATCCCTACCATCTCAAGTACTCTGCGCACCTGATTATCTTCAGCTATTATAAACACTGAACCATCATTGTTTTGCACATCGCAAAGACAATGAATAAAGATACTTATTCCGGCGCTGTCAAGATAGGTAGTTCTCTCAAGATTAAACACAAAATGGTGATTCCCCCCATCGATTAACCGGGTCACCTCACCATCCAAAATTTTTGTGCTTGTTTCAGTATCAATATTACCCATAATATGAATCATCTGAAACTTTTTCACTTTTTCAATTTCAAATTTCATTGCTCCCCCATGGTCTTACAATTTAATCACTATTTCCTGAATATAGGTAACTCCATGCACAAGTCCCAAAAAAAACTACATCTCCAGATCACGTTCAAAGAAAAGATGAATATAACCCAATCCATCCTCAACACAGGACTCCTTGAACTCCCACCCATCACGTATCATATCTGCTGAGACGATTTCCACCTCATCCAGTATCTTTTTGGCTTTTTTGGTAAATCCCACCTTTATTACACGTTCGGCACTCTCTTTCATCACCACCCCTCATACCCGTAACCCGGCAGTACGGTTGGCAGAGAATCACAGAGCGTCACGATACCCCGTTTAATCAAACGGCTGTCAGACTCCCCAGTATCCGTACTTACAACCAAAACAGAGGTCCTCCAAACCACCCCGGCATCACCCGTTCTCCACAATTCACCTTCCATTTTTACCCGCCGTACCGCTTTGCCCTCAATTGATCTCACATTTGCACCAGCAAGCACCCTTGTCACAAACAGAAACTGTCCGGGAACCATACCCCACTCCCTGTCCAGAGATTTTAAAACAAGGTGATCTGATTCAAACAATCCCTTGTAAAACTCCTCAACCGAATGGATACCCAAACTCTCAGAGAGAGAGAGCTCAAACAGCTCTGCTGAAACAAAGGACAGATCATGTCTGTCCCTCTTTAAATCCCTTATCAATCGATCCTGATCGACTTGCGCAGCAGACAGTGCCGCGCCCCCCTTCAATACCGGAGTTAAGATAATCTGTGCACCACTGAGATCACTGCCCGAAAAGGAACTGTCACTGTAGCGGTCAAGAATTAAAAATGATGTTTTGGGGGTACAAGCAAGCAGCAACAACAAAACTGTCATACACAATCCACCCCCGCAGGGGAGAGAAAACCGTTGCATCAAGAGACCCCTTGTTCACTGTGATCTACACTTTTTCACTACAACCGATTGTGTGACACCGGCCCTCCGGCCGCATCACTATTTTCAGCTCGATAGAAAGTTCTCTATTTTATAATCTTAAATTACCATTTTGAGACTACCACATCCCATACAATTTAAGATTTGGTAAAAGTTGATAGTTTTTGCGGGCTATCAAAGACACATAACCAGCGGCAACAATTAAACCATCTATCGCACCATATTGACAATAGAACTAAATGTAAATCACTATAAAGAATTGAGCTAACTTAAGCCATTAGCTGGTAAAAAATCGTTTTGTAGTGCCCGTCGCAGTCATCTCATGCTTGAGCTGCTCTACAATGCTCAAATTACCTTTTGTAATAAAAAAAGATAAAGCATAAGCAGGTGCAAAGTTGGGTTAAACTCACAATGGTATTTTTTCCACCACACAGAGCTTTTATGGAGAATTTTCCATTCCCAGTGCGAAAGTGTTTATGGCAATACCGTACTTTTTGCATCGGCCCTCTCTGAAGACATTCTCCTTCGACTCTTCCAGAGCGGATACAGCCAGGAACAATCCCAATCACCTCTCCTCATTTCAACCGACTACAGCAGCAATGACGAATTGAATATCAAAAAAGAAGGCAGCACCATACTTGACGTTACCGTTTCCAAAAAGTTGCTTGCTGCGCTTTTGTTGGTTACAATTTCTCGAGTGTCTCCACAACCTGCACCGTTGAAGCCTGCGGCCCCTTCTCTCCCATAGTTTCCACAAAACGTACTCCCATACCCTCTTTAAGGAGATCGAAACCCCTGTTTGTAACACTGTTTTTATGAAAAAATATCTCCCTTCCATCAATTGTGGTGATAAAGCCCGTTCCATCTGCCCTGAAAATCTTCGCAATAACACCCTGAACCTCATGATACAGATGCTTTTTCACATCACGGCGCTGCTTCTCCACCAACTCCTTAACCTTGCGCTCTAAAGCATCGAATGCCCAACGCACCTCTGCACCAAGGTCAAGATGAAGATCTCCTTTTGCAGGGTCACGGCTCACCACAAGCTCATGCCCCGGAGGCATTTTAATATCGATTCGAACTTTGTAGGGACGGGCTGTACGCTGATGTTTCTGCACCCTCTCCACCATCACCCTGCAACTGATAATGTGATCACATACCTCATCAAGCTTTGCTGCCTTTTTCCTGATCAGCAAGTCGATCTCATCGGTTTTATCAACATCCCGGTAGGTTACCTCCAGAGGAATCTGCATAGTAGTAATCCTTGTGGTTGAGTTGGAAGTGCAGGCGAAACACCCTGTCCTGAGACAATTGCCCGGGGTCGTCCGCCCGCTTAAAGACCATCCCTTCAACATACCAGCTCTCACGGAGCACCGCGTCAATGCTTTCTGAAAACAGCAAGTACCCTTGCCCCGATAGCACCGCCACTTAACATGTCGGCAAATCCCAGCGCCAGCATGGCAACAAGAACCAGGGTAACCGCCATGATATTCAAAAGAGCCATAATCCCTAACACCACCGCAGCGATTCCTATCAGAATCTGCACACCGGAAGCGGCACTGACCGCCTCTTTTGCAACACTGCGTGCGGTTTCACTCTCATAGCTCTCATTAAGTGAGAGTGCATTTATTCTCGCTGTAACCGATCCCCCCATTATAAGTGCCCCTCCATAGACAATTGAAGCAACCGAGACCAGCGTTATGGGAGCAATACCCAAAAGCGCCAGTACCCCAAGGGCAAGCCCTGTTGCCCCGGCAACAAACTCTGTAGTCATGGCACTTGCGATATCAGAAAGTTCCGCCCTGTTCTCCATGCGCTGACCCACAAGTGAAGAGATACGGGCCGAGATCGCCCCCCCCTCAAACAGAAGCGCCGCCCCAACCGCAATAGTTGCCACATACAGCATTATCAGAGGAAAAATCCCCACCAACCCCAGAATCGATAACACCACCGCAGCTGCTCCCGCTATCCCCTCTGCCAACGTCCCCCGTGCAACATCTTTGGCTGCCTTGTTTTTCCCTGCTGCATCATCTGCACCATACACCCGCTGTTGTGCCATGTCCATACGCTCTTCTCCTTGGATAATATACCACCCTCTATAATGTAAAGACCCCCTGTTTATAGCAACCTGCAAAAGACATGCCATGCACCGGTACCCCTCTTGGCCCTCCCTCACACCCCTACCCTCCGAGCGATCCGATCATACGCAACAGCTCGACAATCCCCCGGGTATTTACTACCTCACCCGCCTCAACCCACCCCCGCCTGGCCTGATTAACCCCGTAGAGAATGTTTTTATAATCAGATGTACAATGTGCATCCGTTGAGACCGCAAACCTCACGCCAAAACTCTTTGCATACCGGCACATACTATCGGTGACATCAAGACGCTCCGGATTACTGTTCACCTCTAAAAAACAGCCCCGCTGAGCGACGGTCTTAAAAACCGCGGCAAAATCATAACTACAGGGATCCCTCCTGTTGATCAGACGACCGGTAGGGTGAGCGAAAATGGTAAAATACCGGTTATCCATTGCCCGTATAATCCTTCGGGTCTGCTCCTTTGAGGAGAGTTTGAATTTTGAGTGAATAGAACAGACCGCCAAATCCAGCTCCTTGAGTACAGTATTGGGCAGATCAAGCGTACCATCCTCCAGAATATCTACCTCAATGCCCTTTAAAACCGTAAAATCGGAAAATTTTTGGTTGAGCCGGTCGATCATCTCCATTTGGATGCGCAGCCTCCGCTCATCAAGCCCGTGCGCCATTGCAATTCGCTTTGAGTGATCGGTAACAGCAATGTATCGGTATCCAATTGCCCTGGCCGCCTCTGCCATCTGCTCCAGAGAAGAGCTGCCATCGGTGAAATCAGTATGCACGTGAAGATCACCGCGAATACCAGACTGACTGAGCAATTGTGGCAGCACCCCCTGCTCAGAAGCCTCTATCTCCCCGTTGTCTTCCCTCAACTGCGACTCTATCCAGGGCAGACCCACTGCACCATAAACCTCTTGTTCACTCTGCCCCCCCCCACTCTCCTGTCCCCCCTGAACACCCCATACTCATTTATCCTCTGACCCGTTGTAATTGCTCTTTTACGAACCAGCAATATTATGCGCCTTAGAGCCGGTAAAATAGTGAAGAGCGACACCAAAGTCCTCCCCTGTAGTCACTCTCATATCAACCTGCATTCCACTCCTAAGCACCACCGCTAATCTCTTCTGCCCTCGTGAGATCACCCGTGAGACCCCCGGATAGGAACAGAACACTTCCGATGCCCTGCCCCAATCCTCACATACTACCAGAATATCCAGATCTCCTACCGTCTCCTTTGCTCTGCGAAGACTACCGGCTGCTTCCACCCTGAAAAAAACGGAGTGCTCAAGAAGGTACTTCTTGTAGCTGCAGAAGTGTTCGCCGGCCTCACGTAGTAAAAATCTTCCCCCTTTTTGCTGCACTTTCTGGATGCCCCGCAAAACGGTCTTTTCAATTTTTTGCCCAAAACCGGGTAGACTGCTTAATTTGTGCTCTAACGCTGCCTCTTCCAGCTGCTCAAGCGTACTTACCCCAAGAGAGGAGTAGATAGTGGCCGTTCTTTTACCCCCCATCCCATGATTTGCACAAGCTCCCCAGGCATCGTCTCCTTAAGCGCATCCAAAACCTCAAGATGACCACTTCTGGCAATCTCTTCAATTTTTTCTGCCAGATCCTTACCTATTCCCCCAAGAGCAGTAAGATCCTCTCCTCTGTCGATAAGGTCGGTTACATTTTCAGAAAGCCCCGATACAATCCGGGCAACATTGCGGTATACCCGCACCCTAAAGGAATTTTCCCCCATTATTTGGAGCAAGTCAGCAAGAGTGCTGAACGTATACGGGCTATCTCCACATTGTTAACTACCACTCTGCCACAGCCCCCCCCCCCTACACTATTAAACACCAAGCAAGCAAGATGCCGTCAAATCATACAGCAGCACATTTGAGTTGACGAATTCCCCCATCATTGTATAATAAAAACACACCACATAACCACACACCTTTACGGCACACACACGATGACTCAGACAATATTATTTGTAAGCAGCGAAAACCAACTTTCCAAACAGACAAAAGAGCTTTTGCACTCACAATCAACGGCTTTATCATTTTGCACCTTCAATGATGTTGCCAATCAACTCAACACCACTATTCCCCCACTGATTATCGTAAACTTTGATGACCCCGCTATCAGCGAATCAGACCTTCTCTGCCTGCTCAACGATCAGAGACTAAACAATACAGGGATAATCACAATCAGTGATCAAAACCAGACAACAAAAGTGGTTAAACACCCCAATCGCCCGTTTCAGTTCAACCGCAGCCTGCTATATCAACAGCTTGGAGAAATTACTACCCTACTGAAAAAAACCAGCTTCGCCCTCTCCCCCCCCCCGGCACAACGGCCCGTTTTCCCACATCAGCTAAGCGATACCATCACCCTTACAAACGACCCCCAGGCAGGCAGGTGCTGCATTTCGATTATCAGTAATTTTCTGAACAGGAATAAGCTGATCACCACAAAACAAAAGGTTGAAATTAGAATAGTTTTATCAGAGATGCTGATGAATGCGATTGAGCACGGCAACTGTTCAATCACCTACGAACAGAAAACCGAATGGCTTAATGAAAACCGCTCTATCCATGAGCTCATTAAAGAGAAAATGGCTGACCCCATAATTCAAAAGAGAAAAATTCACTTTGTCTATACCCTAAACCCTGAATACGGATCTTTTAAAATAGCCGATGAAGGGTTGGGTTTTAACTGGAGACCATTTGAGAGCTGTACCTGCATGGATCTTGGCTCTGTACCAAACGGCAGAGGTATTTTTATTGCCAGAAAAATTGCAGACCACCTCTGCTACAACAGCAAAGGCAATGAAGTCAGTATCGGATTTCGCTTCGACAAACCTGTTTCTCACTTTAGTGTAAAGTCAAGGTAGAATCTATAACCTGAGTTCTACTGCCTCAACAATTACAATAAGCCTTTGAAACCCTTCAATGAGCAGATCTCAGGGGTAACAGCCGAACCGTCCACAAGAAAACAGGCACTCATCCCCCCCCCTGAACGTAAACTTACAATGCAGCCGAACCAAAGCCACATGGGGGAGACCTCCCGGCAGTACAACCTCTTAAAAGATCCAATTTTTGGCGCCTGCCGAAGATGGCACCGGTTCTCCTCCATGCTCGCCCGAAAAAAACGAAACGCGGTTCAGGTCCCGAAACCCGCAAACGGGAGAAAAACCATTCTCAATTTTTAATCTGTTTTAGTAGGATCTGCTCTAGCGGCAATGACAACCGGTCGAACCCAAACACTTTTCTCTTTCTCTACTGTTTGAACCAGCCGTTTTTGAGAAAAGGTATCATTGCATTTAAAAATTGCAGTGTTAGGGCCTACTTATATATCTTTAACACGGAAAAAGTTCAAACCGGCAAAACACCATACACTAACTTGACCCTGCACTGCACTTCAGGAGATAACCCTTTGGTCGATACACAACAGATTTCCGCTGCGGCCCAAATAATAAAAAATGGTGGCCTGGTCGCCTTTCCCACAGAAACCGTTTATGGTCTTGGTGCAGATGCGTTCAACCAAGAAAGTGTAGCGAAAATATTTGAAGTTAAAAAAAGGCCGCGGTTTGATCCACTCATTGTTCATATCGATTCCGAACAGTGGCTTGAGAAACTCACCTTGCCCCCTCCACCCAAAGCAGTTGAACTGATTCAAGCATTCTGGCCCGGACCGCTGACCGTTGTGCTGCCCAAACGCCTAATCATTGGGGATATCGTAACTTCCGGCCTTTCGGGCGTGGCGGTGAGAATGCCCTCTAACCTCATTGCCCTGTCACTAATCAAAGCTGCAGGGGTTCCTTTAGCTGCTCCAAGCGCCAATCTATTCGGCTCAGTAAGCCCCACACAGGCATCACACGTGGAGGAGCAGTTGGGTGGTGGGACAGAGATGATCCTTGATGGTGGTCCGTGCAGTGTGGGGATCGAATCAACAGTACTCTCTTTTATGGATGAAGTACCGGTGCTGCTGCGTGCCGGCGGCGTTGAGCTGGAAGAGATCCAAAGACTGATCGGTGAAGTTAGGGTGGCGCTGCCGGATGAGATGATCAGCAATTCACCGGGAAGATGTGACCGCCACTACTCCCCCGGGACTCCTCTGGTTTTAATTAAAAACACAGATATGATCTCTGGAGAAAAGAGAAGCGGAGTGATCTCCCTTTTTCCTGTTGACAAGAAAGATGTACCCGGGAGTGTTGCTGCAACAGAGACACTCTCCGGTTCAGGCGATTTGCGTGAAGCAGCATGCAATCTCTTTGCAGCCATGCGCAAACTGGACACCCTTGGCCTGGAGGTGATTTACGCTCTGCCGATACCTACAGAGGGCCTTGGGCTGGCAATAAATGACCGGCTTTCAAGAGCCTCTGCAAAAAGAGAATAGTACTACTGAGTGCGACCACCAGCCATATCTCCCCTGCTCTTTCCTCCTGGTAACCGCGACGAAGGCCCCGAGCGACTTCCGGTGCGTACCGCCCACCAGACAATCAAAGCTACAATCACTAAAAGAATAACGGTCCACAACCACCAGCCAAATCCATACTGCACACCAGCACCATTTTCCATCTGCGCAAAAACCATTGGTGGAAAAAGGGCCGGCAACACCAGATAACAAATTTTTATGCCCATTAGCTTAGCTCCTGTGAGAATTGCTGTTCCAGTGAACTAAACAGAGAGTCAAAAACCGTGCCCCGACTCAGTTACAGAGCCGGATCAACCTGCATCAACTCCAAGGCCCGAAGAAAATCCCCCGCGAAAGGAGCCCTTATTGTGAGGGGCTGGTTACTGAACGGATGGATAAAACCAATAGAGAGGGCATGAAGTGCCTGCCGGGAAAAACATTTCAAGACCGAATGAGCAAAAGGACGCTCCATTGGTGGAATCTTTAATACACCATCCCGGTCTGCCCCATAAAGGTCATCACCAATAACCGGAAAACCGCTGTAGCTGCAATGTACCCGAATCTGATGAGTCCTGCCGGTTAAAATGTTGAGTTTAATAACAGATACCCCCCGGTGATAGCGTAAAAGCTGATATTCTGTAACAGCATGCTTACCCGATGCATTCACACAGCGCTTAACCGGATTTTTTCTGCTCCTTGCAAGCGCAAAGTCGATAACCCCTCCGGAGGGTGGCAGAAGACCGATACAGAACGCTGTGTAGATTTTAGTAATTTTCCTGGCAGAAAACAGTTCTGCAAGCCGTGAGTGAGCCTGATCCGTTTTTGCTGCAATGATTACACCGCTGGTATCTTTGTCTAAACGGTGAACAATGCCCGGCCGCTCACGTGCACTGCCGGATGAAAGGGCACCCATCCTGAAGAGAAGTGCATTGACAAGCGTTTTGTCTTGATTACCATTGCCCGGATGTACCACCAATCCCGCAGGTTTATTTACCGCCACAAAATAGTCATCCTCGTACAGCACATCAAGATCTATCTCCTGGGGCTCAGGAGCATTACCATGCTCACCGCCACCTCTGATACCACTATTACCCATTGTCACCTTGTCATTGGCACTCATACGGGTATTTTTTGACGCAACTCTGCCATTAACCAGAACCTGCCCCCCGGAGATACTCTTCTGAATAGCCGAACGGGTCATCGTCTCAATCTTTTGGGCAAGATAGACATCAAGACGCTTACCACAGTCTTGGCAATCAGCCCAAAAGCACACCTCCTGAATATTTTTAGTTTCCTGGATAGCCATCCCCGCTCTCTGAAGTATCTACAGAATCTCGCTGCTGCTGACAAAGAGTTTTTTGATTTTTTCCATCCATTATACAACCAAGGAAAATCAACCCGACTCCAACAGTTACGTACACATCAGCCATATTGAATATAGGCCAGTACAGAGTCTCAGAAACCCCAACTCTCACAAAATCCACCACACCCTTGTGAGGATGAATGATGCGATCGAACATATTACCCAACGCTCCGGGAAGAATCAAAATCATTCCCCAATGCAGCAAACCCTCATTACTCTTAAGGGAGTGGTAATACAAAAGAAGAACCACTATTGCCAGTACCGAAAATATAAGAAAGAACTGGTTCACAGGAAACCATGGAAGCCAACTCTGAGGATTGAGACCAAAAAGAGCCCCTTTGTTGTACACAAGTAGAAACTGGAGATAATCTCCAACGACCGGCACAGGAAGACCCATTGTCAGTCTGGAATCGGCAAGATATTTCGTATACCAATCAATAAAAAAACCAACTCCGGCAACAACGGACAAAATTAACCATTTATGCTTGAAAACTTTTTCCAACACCCCTCCTCATCCCTTTGCTTTCTCAGTCAATCTGCAATTATTTTGTGAATCAACAATAGCTTAAGATACATCACCTGAATCCTTGTTGTACATATGAAAATAATTTTTCCCTTTATCAGAATAGTTCGTTTTGGTAATGTAATTATGGCAGGGTTTGCGGTTTTCCTTGGTTCCTGGCTTTCAGGCACGCTCAGATGGCCCCAGGTTTCACTGCTGATGGTTGCCGCGATGAGTTCAACGGGGTTTGGCAATGTCATAAACGACCTCAGAGATGTCCATTCAGACCGGATAAACCATCCCCGCCGACCGCTCCCCCAGAATCAAATATCCGTACCGACGGCATCCGCTTTCGCCGTATTCCTCATGATCACTGCAATAGCCGCCGCTGCAGGCGTCTCTTTTTTCTACATAGCAGCCACTATAGTCCCTATCGCTCTTTTATGCATCTATTCCCTGTATCTGAAAAGTATCCCTCTTGCAGGGAATTTTCTTGTAGCGACCCTTGTTGCATACGCGTTTCTATTTGCAGCACTACCCCAAAGCCAAAGAACCATTCTGATTATCCCTGCCACTCTTGCCTTTCTGCTTAACCTGTGCCGTGAAATAGTCAAGGACATTCAGGATAGCTCTGGTGATATAGCACAGGGAGTAAAAACCTCTGCTATCTTGCCCCCTACAGTTCTAAAAGCCGTACTTATCTCCTCTGCAATCATCTATTTATCTCTTCTTTTTCTCCCCTCTGTGCTGGGACACTTTAGAACCATTTACATCGCAATTGCACTGTTTGTCATAATCCCCATACATATGACATGGATAAAACTGGTTTTATGCGGACAACTCATCAGCAAAACCCCCCAAATATCCAATCTGCTCAAAATCGAGATGATTGCAGGACTTGTTGCCATGGCTGCTGATAAGCTGGTGTGAACAAAAAAACATGCACTACACTACCAGATCCGGGATCGGATTTCGCTTCCTGGTTTCGCCAGTTTCTTCTTTTTTTTCGTTAAGCCCCGTTCCCGTACGCTGACCATTATCGCAACACTTCCCATAACAAGCTTCTTAAGCCCATTTGCGAAATCGGACAATACACTTACAAATACATCATACCTTTGAAGCGTTTCATTCAGTAGACTACAGGGGTAACGGCTAGAATCGTCTGTAAGTAAAAGAGATTTTCAAAAGGTGATCAAATACAATCTGGTTCGGACAGAAAATTGTGCACCACAAGCCACTTTTTTATCTCCAACTACACCTTTTCTGCCGAGGGGAAGGTGGGGGGTTAATAAGACGCAGTGGAGTGCAGAGTGAAAGTATAATTTATACCTGAACAGACCATCCCAAGGAGTTTTTTCAGCAAATGAGAGCTATGAGACCGATTTATCCGTTAAGCCAGAAAGGCTTTACCCAATTATCCCGTCCGGGATTGGGGTTTATCCAACCTTTCACCCCTACTTATGCTTCAACCTTTCAATAATTGTCTATCACCGCTTTTTCATTAAAAAAAAGGCAATTTGCACATTCCAGAGTAGTTTAAGCATGAAATGACTCCGACGGGCACTACAAACGATTTTCCACCAATTAATTGGCTTAATATAGCTAAATTCTTCACATTGATTTACATTGTTTAGTTCCCCTATAGATATGATGCAAAAGATTGGCTAACCCAATCCTCAAAAATCGCTGCACAAACAAAAAAAGCGGTCTCTGATGAAAACACACCAGAAACCGCCAGACAATACCAAAAAATGTTACCTTTTACCTCTACTCCTGCTCTTTACCCTCTTCGCCCAGCTCTTTGGACTCTTCTGCAACGGGTTGTGATGCGTCAGCGGCCGGGGTCTGCGGCTCTTGAGATGGCTGCTGTGCAGTATCTTCAGAGACGGCTTCTGGCTCAGATTCCGGTTTCACCGGAAAAGCATTGCGATGTTCCTCAAGGAGTGAAGCTTCCTTACCCTTGAAAAATTCACTTATGCTCAGAGCGATTTTTCTGCTTTCAAGATCGAATTCAATAATCTTTCCCGGAACGTTATCACCGACGGAGTAGATCTGGGAAGGGTGATTGACCTCTTTACCAAGCTGATTGAGAGGAACAAAACCTTCAACACTGGGATTTACATTTACAATCATACCCCTGTCGAGGATACGAACCACTTCACATTCAGGAATTTCGGTGCCCACAGTGAATTCCTGGGCAAGATCAGCCCATGGATCTTCTGTAAGTTGCTTTATTCCAAGAGAGATCCTTCGTTTTTCCTGATCGATATCCAGAACCTTAATGTCTACCGTATCACCCTTTTTGAGAATTTCTCCGGGATGATTGATCTTTTTAGTCCACGACATATCAGAAATATGAATCAATCCGTCAACACCCTCCTTAAGCTCAATGAAAGCACCGAAAGCTGCGATATTTCTTACCTTACCGTTTGCCACGGAACCAACAGGAAACTCAGCAGGCACATTTTCCCATGGATCGGGTTCGAGCTGCTTGAAGCCAAGAGATATCTTCTGGCTGTCTTTGTCGATTTTCAAAACAACAGCTTCCACAATATCGCCGATACCAACTATTTTTGAAGGATGCTTTATATGCTGAGTCCAGGACATTTCTGAGATATGGATTAACCCTTCAATACCTTTTTCAAGCTCCATAAAAGCACCGTAATCGGTAATGGAGACTATTTTTCCGCGCACTTTAGAACCCTCAGGGAACTTCTCTTCGATCCCTTTCCAGGGGTGTTCGGTGAGTTGTTTAAGCCCAAGGGAGATACGCTCTTTGTTTTCGTTATAATCAAGAACCTTAACCTGCAGTTTATCACCCAATGCAACGATTTCTGAAGGATGGTTAACCCGTCCCCAGGACATATCTGTTATGTGCAGAAGACCATCCACGCCTCCCAAATCGATAAATGCACCGAAATCGGTGATATTTTTGACCGTACCTTCACGGACCTGCTCTTTTTCCAGATCTGCAAGAATTTTTTCACGCAGCGCAAAACGATCCTCTTCAAGTATAACCCTTCTTGAAACAACAATGTTTCTGCGGGCCTTATTCACCTTTATAACCCTGAACTTGAATGTTTGTCCGATAATGGCATCCATATCAGGGATTTGACGAAGGTCGATCTGTGAACCAGGAAGAAAGGCATCAACTCCGAAGAGATCCACCACCACACCACCTTTGATTCTGCGTACCAGGCGCCCCTCAACAATCTCCTCATTTTCATAGGCCTCATAAATCGTATCCCACACCTTAAGGAAATCGGCACGTGATTTTGACAGAATAATCTGTCCTTCACTGTCTTCAACCTGTTCAAGATAAACATCTATTTCATCACCGGGCTTATATTCAGCAATATTCTTGAATTCGAATATTGGTATAATTCCTTCCGACTTGAAATTGACATCGACAATAACTTCCTTGTCGTTAACTCGAAGAATTTTTCCTTTTACTACCTGTCCCTCTTCAATTCCTTCGAGCGATTTGTCGTAATCCTTGAGAATTTCCTCAATTTCGCCTGATTTGTAAAAACTCTCCTCGAAATCGGAAAGGTCAACAGTGTTTCCCTGGGCATCCAGCCCGACATTCAGTTTCTTTTCAGAATCAGTCATCTGTTCTGACTCCTGTACTTTTTGGGTTAAGGTTAATAGTTGAATTATTATATAAATCCACAATGAACTGGATTTGCTGCTCCAGAGTCATAGTGGTGTTTTCCATCTCTATTGCATCATCAGCTTTAACAAGGGGGCTGTTGGAACGGTTCGAATCTTTTGTATCTCTTATCCTGATCTCCCCGATCAACTCCTCGATACTCTTTTTGACCCCCAAATCTTGGAAATCCTTCTGCCTTCGAGCTGCACGCTGCTCCACCGATGCGGTCATAAAGATCTTTATCTGAGCATCAGGGAAGACAACTGTCCCGATATCCCTCCCCTCACACACCACATCGAGCCCTGAAGCGATGGAGCGCTGCTGAGAGACAAGAGCCTTGCGTACAACATCCCTGGCACAGTAATCAGAAACATTGCGTGTTACCTCATCATTTCTGACTGCTTCTGTGATCTCCTCACCATCCATAAAAACCCGTGTATCAGGAGCCGCACCGTTAAAAGTGATAACAGTGTTCTCCATCAATTCACCAAGACTGTTATCATCATCAAAAGCTATACCCATTCTTAATGCTTTTAACGTGACCGCCCTGTACATTGCACCAGTGTCCAAATAGGTGATGCCGAGCCTTGCAGCAACAGCCCTTGCTGTTGAACTTTTACCGCCTCCTGCAGGCCCATCGATTGCAATGATCATCACTATACCAGTATTCAAGGTTTCAGGAATAAATAGAGCATGTTCTGCGCATTATATCTGGCCAGATTTCCCCTGAACAGATACCCCATACAAAAACCCGGGTATAAAACCACTCAGAACACAAAGCTATATAATATATAAAGAGGAGAAAGCTGATGTCAAGAACAGGGGCATTAATGTTAATAACGAAACAGTACAAGAACAATAAACCCAATAAGAAGCAGTGCCCCGACAACCCTTTTCCAGTTGATTGCCTTTGATCGCCTTTTTTCACTGTGCCCAAACTCTGTTGCCACAATCTGCTCATAGTCCGATTCATCGGGAATACCTATGCCATCAAGATAGGTATCGTGTGACCATCCTGTACGCTCATCTGATCCGCAATGAAGACAACTCCTTGCATCTCTGCGTATCTCCTCCCCGCAGTATGGGCAAGGCACATACTCTTTACCGTTCATAATACGCTCTCTTTTTTTTCGTGGCACCACGATAAAATAACCCCCGCACAACCACATTTTGCACTAATTTGACATTATAACACTCTATAAAGTATTTATATAACACTCGCTATCCACTAAACATCTGTACAGACTAAGGAGAACCATCCATGAAACATCTTCATTTGCTGTTAATAATTGCGGTTTTTGTAATCAAATTAGGCGCAGAACAGAATTCATCCAATGCAGTGCTCCTTGTTTACGAAAATACCAGATTCAAAAGGAACCTGATAACTGAGATGGAGAAAATATTGTCACAGAATGAGGTGAATGTTACTGTCACCACTCACTCCAAAAACGATGTGGCCATCGAAAACCCAAGTCAATACGGTGCAATATTCATCTCTAATTCCGGTGTCAACTCTCAGGTCAGACCCTGGATTACAGCATGGCTCGAGCAAACCGATTTCAGAAACATACTCTTGCACACGACACAAACAAGAGACTGGCAAGTTGAAACCGAATTTGATGCAGTAACCTCTGCATCATCGAACTCCGAAGCCGCAAAACTTGCACAGGACTACTCCCAAAAGCTTCTGCTTTTTCTGAGCAGCTCAGAGGAAGAGAGCGGTACACCAGATCACGATCAAACCACAGAAAATGAGAATGATGAGGAGACTGAGTAGAAATTTCTGGTTTTTTATTGCGCTGCTCTGCCCTGTTATCCCTATACACTTTTTCTTTGAAGGTAACTGGTATTCACTGCTCCACAGTTACTCACTTGGAATGGTATTTGGTATAATAAGTTATTGCTATTTTCTTAATGCCCTTATCATCTCTGCACGCATTCCCTATTTCGACCGCCTGTACGGACATGACAAGGTGATCATCTTTCATGGCTATCTGGCCACTGCAGCAGCTCTGTTTGCTGCTGCACACCTGTACTTTAAAAGAATCTACTTTCCCGAAAACAACCTTCAGATTAATGTAGGGATAGCAGCGCTGTCACTTTTTTTCTCTGTGATTGCCGTAACCGTGCTCATAATGGTAAATAATCCTCTGCATCGTTTGAAGCCCATTGCGGCAATAAAAACGTTTTTTCACCGCACCATCAAACTTGACTATTCCGGACTGAAACTTTTCCATAATCTCACCGCGTTAGCATCGGTATTGATGATTATCCATGTAATGATGGCCTCCCCTACAGCAGAAAACAATACCCGCCTTGGTATAATGGGTCTATGGGGTATAGCTGCCATTGGCACCTACCTTTATCACAAGTTCATCAGACTCATCGTAACTGCAGCGAGATCACTTCAGGTCACCCGCGTTGTCAGCCTTAATGATTCAGTTACAGAGTTGCATATGTGCCGCACAAAGGGCTTCAAGACAAAACACAAAGCCGGCCAGTTCGGTTATTTCCGCATACTGTCAAAAATGTGCGGAAGTGAAGAGCACCCGTTTACCATTTCATCACCACCAGAAAGCAATGAGCTCGTTATAACCATAAAAAATCTTGGTGATTATACATCAAAACTCAACAACATAGAGACCGGGGCAAAGGTACTTTACGACGGCCCCTACGGCACCTTTACTCCTGCAGAAAGCGGTGCACCTGTTCTTTTTATTGCAGGTGGAATAGGAATAACTCCTTTTTTATCAATACTGTCTCACTGGAACAATGTATCGAACCGAAGAGAAGTAACACTGCTGTGGAGCGCCCGTAATGAAGAGGAGATGACTCACAAAAACCAACTGGAAAAGATCGCGGAGACAAACCCCAATTTCAGGTTTATCCCTTTAGTGACAAACAGAGACCATACTATCCTTCAACGACAACTGCTGGACAGCAACTTTCTTTCGCACTCTCTGCCGGTACCTGAAAAATGCAGGGTGTACATATGCGGTCCGGAACTGATGCGATTGAGTGCCGAGAAGGCACTAAAAAGCATCGGGGTTAAAAGAGCACATATCAATTTTGAGAAGTTTTCGTTTTAAATCATTCCTCAAAATCCTTTACACACCGAAACCCTACAGTGTTGAGTCGGATTGAGGGGTTGTACCCTACCCTTCTGGCAACTCTCAGCGAAGTTCCCCCATCTCGCCAACTGCCACCCCTGACAACCCGCAATTTCCCGTCTGCCGGCCCCTTTGGGTTCACCCCGGGAGAGTTCCCATAATATGCTGCATCGTACCAGTCAGCACACCATTCAGCAACATTTCCATGCATATCATAAAGATTCCACCCGTTGGGGTTATACTCTCCTACAGGAACCGGCCTCGCCATTGAGGTGTGAACGGGCACACCACCATACGGTTCTCTGCCGTTAAAATTTGCCTGTGAACTTGAGAGAGTGTTCCCATAGTGAAAAATTGTATTGGTTCCTGCCCTTGCAGCATACTCCCATTGCGCCTCAGTTGGGAGCCTCATACCGATCTTACGACAATACTCATCTGCTTCAAACCATGTCACATTATCCACCGGACAGTCGCGGCACCCCTTAAATGCGGAGGGATTAAAACCCATCACCTCTTCAAATTGAATTTTGGTGACTTCATACGCCTGCATATAGAAACCATCAAGACTAACAGTGTGTTCAGGAACTTCATCATAACTGCCGATTTGGTGGTTGGAGCCCATGACAAATTCACCCGGCTCAATCCATACCAACTGCTGTTTAAAGTGCCGGGGCTGGGAGCCATCACTGTATGAAACCTTATCCTCCCTTTTTGGCAACTCTTGTGAACTCTTTTTTGCCAGAGACTCAACCAGCTCAGGTATTATCCCAACGATTTTCCCCGGATCATCAGAGACCGTTCCGCTAACTCGTCCCACCACCTGATACCGTAACGCATCTATGAGTCTTAGACCAAGAATGTAAGAGGAGCCCATTTTACCTAAATCCCCCACAATGGCGTAGTCTGCACCAATAGCAGATCCGATTTTTGACACGCAGCTATCGGTAAAGCACCCCAGGAGACCGGTAAGCTCCTCTGCTCTCAAAAGATTACGGATATCTTCCAGGTAAAACACCTTTGTATTCATCTCTTTTTCGTATTGGTGGCCCACAAGATCTGAAATACGACTCAGATTTTCTTCCTCTGCAATAGTTGACCTGATGGAAAGAATTGCGATAGTGGGTTGACTGCTCTCTGTGCGTCTTGGTTTATCCGCCGAAATATCGGATATGGCTACCTCACTCCTGTTTTGGAAAACTCTTATCCTGCTGCCGGAAAAGACCTTGGTCTTAATGGCACTCGAACTATTTCTGACTTTTGCAAAGCCGTCGATAACATCCAGTACACTGTGGTCGGAGAAGATGTTGAGATCCACTCTGCCTTGCTGGATATCTATATTAGCACACGGTGTTCTGATAGTCAGTAAAAGCGTGTTAGCACCTGCAACCCCTGTATTCAGTGAAATACCACCCTTCTGAACCAAAACAAGCATCCTGACAACATCACGTTCACTGTCCCTGCGTAAATTCTGAAGGGCAACAACACTGTTCTCTTTAATATCAAGGGTGATTGTGGGACTGAATGTCAGCTGCAAAGTGCTGTTTTGCTGGGTCGTAATGGTGTGACCTTCATGTATCCGCTCCAATTGGTCCAGCCGGTATTTACTTCTTTCGCTAACCGACCAGACAGTTACGTCTCCTTGAGAGTCCGTTACAGAGAACTGTAACGGTAGTACGCTTTCTGCAAATAACGTAATTGGAGCAGATAAAAAGCATGACACCACCACCGCTCTGAGTAAAAACTGAACCATTTTGTACACCTTTCTGAAATTATGCATCTAATTAATTGTACATCTTTTCCAGACATTTTCAAACAATTTACCAGGTTATCAAATGATCAACTATTTTTTTGAATATCAGACTTGAAGATTGTGATGAACAGTGCAGTAGTATCGGAAGGAAAAAAATGGAGCTGAGGGGGATCGAACCCCTGACCCTCAGACTGCCAGCCTGATGCTCTCCCAGCTGAGCTACAGCCCCGTTTTTTTAGTATAAAAAATTACTTCCAGCCACCAGATCAGTCAATCCTTTTTCTACCAAATCAAACGGAATTCAATTTTTTCTGCATTCTGGCCCAGCTATCCTTGAGTGTAACCGTTCTGTTAAAAACCAATTTTCCAGCAGATGATTCTGTATCAACAGTGAAATAGGCGATACGTTCAAACTGCAGATAATCCCCGGGTCTGGCACTCCCTAAGCCTGGCTCACACTTACAGTTATCAACAATCTGCAGGGAATTGGGGTTTAAATTCTTCAAAAAGTCACCATCCGATTTATCTGAGGGGTTCTCTGCGGAAAAAAGATTGTCAAAAAGCCTGACTTCTGCACCAATTGCATGAGCCGCCGAAACCCAGTGGATAGTCCCCTTGGGAGATCGACCATCAGGGGAGGTCCCTCCCTTTGTTGTCGGGTCATAACTGCAGCGAAGCTCAACAATTTCACCGTCTTGATTTTTCACTACTTCATTACACGTAATAAAGTAGGCATAGCGCAGGCGAACCTCTTTACCAGGAGCCAGTCTGAAGAATTTTTTTGGAGGCACCTCCAAAAAATCTTTTTTTTCAATATAGATCACCTTTGAGAACGGTACCTTTCTAACTCCCATTGTTGGATCTTCGGGGTTATTTATGGCCTCCATCTCTTCAGTCACATTGTCCGGATAGTTTTCAATTACCACTTTGAGCGGATTGAGTACAACCATAACCCTCAGGGCACGTTTGTTCAGGTCCTCTCTGAGACAGTGTTCAAGAAGAGCAAGATCAACAGTACTGTCTCTTTTTGCAACCCCGATACGCTCAGCAAATGCCCGCAGCGACTCAGGAGTGTATCCCCTTCTGCGAAGACCTGAAATAGTGGGCATTCTGGGATCATCCCACCCCCAAACGTATCTCTGCTGGACAAGTTTCAACAGTTTTCTTTTACTCATGACCGTATAGGTGAGATTAAGCCTTGCAAACTCAATCTGCCGGGGGTGATGAACATCAAGCTGATTGAGATACCAGTCATACAGCGGCCGGTGATCTTCGAACTCAAGGGAGCACAGCGAGTGTGTCACCCCTTCTATTGAGTCTTCCAAACCGTGAGCCCAGTCATACATCGGATAGATCTTCCAGCTGTTACCAGTACGGGGGTGCTGCATACTTTTAATGATCCTATACATCACAGGGTCACGCATATTCATATTGGGGTGGGCCATGTCGATTTTTGCCCGCAACACACAGTCACCCTCTTGAAATTCACCGTTTTTCATTTTTTCAAAAAGCGCACGGTTCTCCTCCACCGACCTGTTTCTATAAGGGCTCTCTTTTCCCGGCTGTGTCAGGGTACCCCGGTACTCCCGTATCTTTTCGAACTCCAGATCATCAACATATGCTTTGCCATCACTGATCATTTTCAAAGCAAGCTCGTACATCTTGTCAAAGTAGTCTGATGCATAGTAAAGGTGCTCTTTCCAGTCAAAGCCAAGCCAGGCGACATCTTTTTTTATGGCATCTATGTACTGCTGTTCTTCTTTCATAGGATTAGTGTCATCGAAACGAAGATGACACTCGCCGGAAAACTTCTGTGCCAGTCCGAAGTTTATGCAGATGGCTTTTGCATGCCCGATATGGAGGTAACCGTTAGGTTCTGGTGGAAAACGTGTTACCAACGTCTCGATTTTTCCACTTTTCAGATCGTCACGGATGATATCGCTTAAAAAATTTGACCTCTCCAGCTTGTCACCACCACTCTCCATGCCAGCCTTCTGACTTCCATTTGCGGAAATATGCTCGTTCATGATTCTCCACTCTTTTTAGTTGTCGGTTTTCTTTGCTGCCAGCCCCCCGAAGGGAGCCCCCTAAATCAGCTAGGTGCTACGTTAGGTTTTTTTTCATGTTTCATTCGCCCTGAGTTCCTGGTCGAAGGGTTCCAGTCTGTGTGTAGTGCTGTAACCGTTCGACTCCGGTGGACCTTCACTCCCTTGGGGAGGCTGCTATGGGCAGGCAGGGTGAGCGGAGCGTACGACAGTTTTAATTGCACCGACAGATATCGCCCCTTGACTCAAAACTATGCCCAACCCCCTCCGTTGAGAGAATTTTTCAGCTCCCTGTACTTCAGTTGCCGGGGATGATAGAACAGGCCTTTTTCAATCTCCTTATCACCGTTTCCCTGCCCAGAATCTCAAGTAATTCAAATAGTCCTGGCCCAAAGCTTACGCCGCTTACGGCAAGACGCACAGGATGAACCAATTTACCCAAAGAGAGGTCCTTTTCCTGAGCCACATTTTTAAAAACACGCTCTATTGATGCTGTGGAAAAATCCTCTGACAGATTGAGCTGGCCGATCATTTCATTCAGGATAGGCAAACTTTGAGGTTTGAAATGCTTTTCGGCTGCTTTTTTCTCATACTCTACGGGATCGTTGAAGAAATAGTGGGAGTTATCCACAAGATCGGTAATCTTCTTTGAGCGCACCTTCATCAGATCGATTACTCGCAACAGGTAATTTCTGTCGGGGAGATGATTTTGATCAATCCAGTTTCGCTGTTTCCACCCATCTTCAACTTGATCGATTAGAGATGAGCCATCACGCTCGGCAAGATACAAGCCGTTCATCCACTCCAGTTTGTTTTCATCAAAAACGGAAGACTTGGCCGAAACCTGCTCGATAGAGAAAGCCTGAATCAGCTCATCAAACGACATCTTCTCCCGGTCATCCCCCGGGGCCCATCCAAGCAGCGCCAGGAAGTTCCCAAGTGCTTCAGGAAGATACCCTGCTCGTTTGTAATCCATGACAGATGCAGCCCCCTTCCTTTTTGACAGTTTCCCACCGGAAGGGGAAAGGATAATGGGCAGATGAGCGAATTGTGGCAGATCCCATCCCAAAGCCTCATAAATGAGGAGATGTCGCGGGGTCGAAGCTATCCACTCATCCCCGCGAAGTACATGGGAAATCTCCATCAAATTATCATCAACAACATTTGCCATATGATATGTTGGAAAGCCATCCGATTTTATCAGCACAAAGTCATCGAGAACTTCACTGTTATAGGTAATAGCACCCCGGATCATGTCATTAAAAGTAATTTCCCGTTGCGCGGGGATCTTGAATCTGATAACAAATGGCAGATTGTCGGAGAGATTCTGTTGAATCTGCTCAGAATTTAGATTACGGCAGTGACGATCGTAACCAGTTTTTTGCCCGGTTTTTTCCTGCTCAACTCTCAGTTGGGCTATTCTTTGGGGTGTACAAAAACAGCGGTAAGCATTTTCACTTTGCAGTAATTTATCCGCATAAGCGGTATAGATATCCACTCTTTGCGACTGGACATATGGCCCATACTTTTCGTTTTTTTGCGGCCCCTCGTCCCAGTCCAGGCCAAGCCAGGAGAGACTCTGATAGATCTCCTCCAGTGCCCCCTCAACAAAACGACTTCGGTCAGTATCTTCTATTCTGAGAATAAACTCCCCACCATTACGCCGGGCAAAAAGATAATTAAAAAGGGCACTTCTTGCACCACCGACATGAAGATACCCCGTTGGTGAGGGTGCGAAACGGACCCGTACAGTTTTTGACATCTATCCAAACCCTTTCATTTACCAAAAAAAACAATGCTTATGATCATTAAATATAAGTTGTGAAACTAAATAAATTGGCCTAAAATGTATAATACTGCTCAACTCAACGAAAAAACCCCCGAGAAATTCTCTGACTGTTATAATTTCACAATTTTCAGAATACAAATTGACTCCATTTAGAGTATGAACTATTTTTAAGCTCTTAATTAGAATTAAACTATCTATTATAAGGAGCTTTTCATGCAGCGACATAAGTCTGTTGAAAAACGTGTTCGTACCAGTAAAAAGGCAAATCTCGTCAATCGGGCTAACCGTTCCCGGATCAGATCCACAGTGCGCAAGGTAACTGAGGCCACCGATAAAGAGAGTGCCGACAACGCACTGAAAGAGGCCATATCTGTACTGGATAAGAATGTAAAATTTGGTACAATACACAAAAACAAGGCAGCTAATCAGAAATCCAGACTGGCAAAACTGGTTAACAAAATCGATAAATAGAGCGTCAATACGGTATAGGGGCATATCTCTACCATGATGTGCCCTTTTGTATTTAGTGCCATTTAATTGCGTGTAAAAATCCCACCTTGAATCAACCAAATACTAAATTTCTTTAGAACTGAGCTATTTCACAACATTTCCTCACAGGATGCACTGACCGATGCTCAAATATCGTCTGTTAATTTCAGCAGCACTCTTTTTAACAGCAATTACAAGTCAATCGTTGTCTGCGCCTGCCCCCTTCTGGTCTGCAGAGATCAGCAGAGGACTACATATAAGAAACGATTTTTTACGCTCTGTTGCCCTCCAAGAGCATGAGCTGTTCTCAATAGCACAGTGGAATGATACCACCAAACGAACGGTTCTTCAGAGTCTTTCCAATGCTGTCCTCAATGATTCATGGTCTGCATTCACCCGAGGGATGGTCACCGCAGAACAAAGCCAAACGCACTTCTCAAGAGCAGTAGATGCTTCAGCCACAACTCCTGGAACATTGTTGCTACTGAGTGTGGAGTTTCTGCGCAACAACCAGAGAATATGGGCACAGGAAGCTCTCAGCAGGCTTGAGAAACTGATGGTCTCATCAAATGCCACATCCGTTCCCCTTATAGCCCAACAGCTCATCCTTAAGGGGCATGTTTTTGAGAAGCACGGTGAAAAGGAGATGGCTCTTTTTTGCTATTCATGGGCTGCATCCTTTAACGCTTCCACAACTGTCCCACATATCAGAAGCGCTATTATTCACTTCCCAAGAGACATTGGTCAATCATTTTCACACCTAGGAGATGCCATATCGGTAGTGAGACAATCATGGAACGCGCAGCACTCTCTACTCTTCTCATTATATACCTGGCTATACACCGCAATAACCATCTTTATACTCTGCCTCTTTTTTAGTTTATCAATTCAACATTTACCTTCAGCACTGCACGTTATTAATGAAAAGCTATTCCCCAACATATCCTTCAAACTCAGAACAACTTGCAGCCTGTTACTTATACTCTCATTTCTCTCCCTTGGCTTTATACCGTTTTTATGGGTGCTTTCCTCCCTTTTATTCAGATTTCTGAAAAAAAATCAGCGACAGTTACTCTACACCGCACTCTTTTTTTTGGCCATACACCCCATTGACACGTGGGTAAAGTTCTCATTTTTATATAGTTCACACCCTGAAAGCAGTCCGGCCATTTTTACCAGAGTGACAAGTGAGGGGTTCTCTTCGCAACTCCACAACCATGCCCTGCGAAACCGCAATGCCAACCCGGGAGATCACCTTGCGACTCTCTCATCGGCAATTTCTTACACTAAACGAGGAGACTATCAACGAGCAGTGTCAGACATCTCATATGTCAGACGCAACAACCCCGATGATCCGATCACAATACTTACTGCGGGAAATTTTGAATTTTTGAGCAACCGTTTTGATAATGCCTTAACCATGTATGGTAGACTTAACTCCATATGGCCCGATAACTTACAGGTTCGATTCAATCTGGGACAGACCTTCATAGAAAGAACTGAAACCGTTGAAGGCACCAACATCATTAACAGTATTGAGCAGAAGGACAGGCCAAGGCTCAACACCTTCATGAATATCAATGACCGATATTTTTCCGAACGGTGGCCCATAGAACGTAAGATAATGTCTCCGGAAATAACTCCCGGCTATTTCTGGACTCAACTTTTCAGCAAACATGGGATAAAAAGAGCTTTCGCAGAAAACCCATCATTTGTAAAGCACTCCCTGCTGACCCTTATACTCTCCTTGCTTGCAGCTGTAGTGCTGTTAACTCTTGACTCCCACCTCTGGAAGAAAAGCAGGGTTAAGGAGGTATTTGAGTGCAAACTGTGTGGTAGTATAACATGCAAAAGATGTCGCATAGGGGTAACATGCCCCGGCTGCCACAAAGCGACCAGCAGCACCCGAAGCGGGGCATCATTTGACCATGTTAAACAGAACATTGTCTTGAAATATAAGAGGAGAAAATTATTAACCAGATATCTCGGTGCCATGCTTGTGCCGGGAATTGAGTGCTTTATCCAGTCTGATTACCGTTTTCTCCCATCCCTGAAGGTATTTTTATCCAGTATGCTGCTTGCTGCTATGATCCATCTTATTTCACTTTTAAAACATGGCCCATACATCTTTTTCGACATTACAACTTTTTTTGCAGCAGCATTACTTCTTGTGTACTGTTTTTTCATTTTCAGGTATGCACAAAAAATCGCACCGGTACTTTTTATCAAAGAAAAAGAGTGATCCGGGAATAAACCTTATAAAGGAGCCGGTGGTTTATGGTTCTCAGCGGTTCGTTACGTGAAAATATACTGGCAGATGTTTTTCATCTGCTTGCCCAGCAAAAAACTTCAGGCAAGCTTATCTTATCGCGTGGTAAGGTGGAAAGCGCCATATTTTTCAGTGACGGTATGATCGCAGGAGCAGAAGACTGTGGAGAGAATCTCGAAACAAAACTGTTCAGCTACCTCGTTGACATTAAGAAAAAAGCTCCCAGCCAACTGCACACACTATTCAACTCGCATAAGAATTTGAAATCCCTCTGCAACGATCTCCTTGAACGGCATCTTTTCACAAAAGAGGAACTTGCGGTTTTCAATGAAACTTGTATAGAAGATATCACCTGCAGCTTTTTTCAGTGGAAAAGCGGCTCTTATCGTTTCAGCAGTATGCGCACCATTGATCCACTCATAACCGGCGATGTCGCTATTTCTGCAGAAACCATCCTCATGGAAGCGATGAGAAGAGTGGATGAATGGAACGGAATGCTAAGCGCTATCGACAATGAAACCGTCTACGTCCATACCAGAAAAGCAAAGACAAACGAGTCCTTTCAGGGTGATATCTACGACAATCAGGATGAATACGTATTCAGCTGCATCGACGGAACCAAAAATGTAAATGTACTACTGGAATCATGCTGCCTATGTAAATACAAAGTGTACGAGTCGATTAACTTCTTACTTGAAGACAAAAAAATTGCACCGCTATCTTCCACCATTAGCCGCTCAATACAAGCAGCACTCACAAAAGATAACAAACAGAGTAAATTAAGCCTTCTTTTGCAAATCGCAACCTCCATGACAACTGCACTGTGTATCGCTGCGGTTATAGTAACCAGCGGCTACCTCCTGCACTTTGTTCCCTTTGCACGGTATTATGAGTCAGCAGAAAACAATCTCCTCGAACTGGAATGCAGCCAGTACCGATACAACCTCTCTTCTGCTCAGCTGCATCACCGTGTTCTTTTCGGACTGACCGATTCTACTGATTACCTTGTTAAATCAAGAAATTGTAAAAACATTGAATGATTTCTCTTCTATATTGATAACCACAAACAGCAATAGTATATTAATTATATATAGGGCACTTTGCGGAATCAGTTAAAAGATTTGCAAAGTGAAGGGATCTCATCTCCTGTAATAGTTTTTTTTACGTCTAATGATTATGATTAACTAAAGGTGATTCATGGCCTCAATAAACTATGCAGCCCGGGAAATTAGTGTAAAAGTTGTTTACTATGGTCCTGGTTTAAGCGGTAAGACAACCAACCTTCAGATTGTCCATAAAAAAGTTCCAAAAGAACATAAAAGTGAGTTGGTGTCACTGGCTACTGAGGCTGACAGAACCCTCTTTTTTGATTTCCTGCCTCTGGATTTGGGAAAAATAAAAAGTTTCTCTACGAAATTTCAACTCTACACTGTCCCCGGACAGGTCTATTACAATGCAACCAGAAAACTGGTGTTGCGAGGTGTCGATGGGGTCGTTTTTGTAGCTGACAGTGGGATAGATAAGCTTCAGGAAAATTTCGAGAGTTTTCAAAACCTCGAAGACAACCTCAAAGAGTATGGAATTAAAAGAGAAGATATCCCGATTATTATTCAGTACAACAAAAGAGACCTCCCAAATGCAATGTCTATAGAACAGTTACAGGAACAGTTCAATAAATACAACCTGCCTTGGGGTGAGGCTGTCGCCAGTAAGGGAGAAGGTGTTTTTGACACCTTGAAACAGATCGGTAAATGCGTTATCGACGCTCTTAATAAAAAGTATTCACGATCCTCGCGCAGCAGCAGGTCAACACCTCAGCCTCCGGTACAGCAGCAGCCTCCGGTACAGCAGCAGCCTCCGGTACAGCAGCAGCCTCCGGTACAGCAGCAGCCTCCGGTACAGCAGCAGCCTCCGGTACAGCAACAGCCTCCGGTA
>SKJJ01000069.1 GCA_007115975.1 Chitinispirillum sp. | reverse complement strand
CCATCACCAAAAACCCATCACCAAAAGCCCATCACCAAAAACCCATCACCAAAAACCCATCACCAAAAACCCATCACCAAAAACCCATCACCAAAAACCCATCACCAAAAACCCATCACCAGAAACCCATCACCAGAGCACTACCCGCGCAGGGCCCAGCGTTAAAACGCTAGGTTAAAAATGGACCATCCCTTTGGGATTAGGACGCCGGTACGCTGTTGAAGTTTGTACTATTTTGTTGCCGGGTCAATATTTCCTGCGGCTGTTTCGAAAAGCCGATTGCAAGGATGTATTTTCCTGATTTGCACTCATACAACTCAACACCGATTGCTACTACATGAACACCGTCTACTTTGCTCGTTACATATATCTTGGAAATGGTGCTATCCTGTCCAACGGAGCCGTTGCTGTTCACGGTACCCGAATAGTGGATGTGGCCCCCAGGGGCAGGGTAAAACGCACCAGAAAAGACCGTTTGGTAAATCTTGGCGACATTCTTCTTCTACCCGGATTTATAAATATGCACACGCACCTGGAGGAGTGTGTGGTGAGGGGTGAACGCAAAACCGCAGAGGAATCGTTTACCTCATTCATAAGTCGCAAGGGTGAGTTGGTAAGGAGCTGCCCCCGTGACACACTTTTGGCATCGATGCGCCTTACTGTAAGAGAACTTCTTGCACAGGGGATCACTACGATTGTCGATTCAAGCAGTCTGAATCTTTCAGCCAATATTCTCAGAGAAGAAAATGTCCGCTCCTGGATAATCAATGAAATAGACCAGAACAATAATAGTGCCCCTGAATTGGACACCGATGGAAGCGACTCGCCCACAAAGACATTACAGTCTAAAGGGCTGGGGCCACACGCGATCTATACCGCCCCGCCTCAGATCCAGAAAAAAATCATACAATACACCTACGAAAAAAATTGCGTTTGGGCCACCCATCTTGGCGAGAGTTCTGAAGAGCTTCAGGCTTTCTCCGAACAGAAAGGGGACCTTTTTTCCCTCGTTTCGCAGAAGAGTTCCTGGCCATTTGTTAAGACCGAGTGCGGGTCGGTGCACTATGCGATCACTGCCAACCTTATCCCTTCAAACGGGATATGTTTTCACTGCAACTATGCAAACGGCCATGAACTTGCTTTGCTTTCTGCCAAGGGCGTTTCAGTTGTGCTGTGTAATCAGTACACTCAGTTAATGGGACATAAGAGCTTTCCTCTGGAAGTAGCTTTAAACCGTGGAGTATCGATCTGCCTTGGAACCGAAGGGGTTGCAGCAGCAGGCGAGATGAGTCTTTTTGACGAACTGTACAGTCTCAGGATGGCTCATCCCCACATTCCCGCAAAAGAGATGATTAAGTGGGTCACCGAAAATCCTGCAGCAGCGCTTGGCATGTCAAAACAGCTCGGTTCGATACTTCCCGGGAAATTTGCGGATATCATAGGTGTTCGATTTGCCCACGACCAGTCTGAAGACATGCTTGAGGAGATGCTGGTGCAAGATCTTCAGGTGGAGTTTGTTCTCATTGACGGTGAAGAGGTAGTTGTAAATTATTGAAATCACAATCCTTTCCCATTGTGTTAAGTTGTCGGTTACCAGTATTTGGTTAGCCAGTTAGGGGGGGGATTAAAACGCAGAGAATAAAAAAGGGGGTTTAGGAAAGGGAGCGATCAGGCGTTCTTTTCTTAACCCTATTATTTTTATTCTCTGCGCACCTCTGCGTTCTCCGCGTTTTTTTACCCTATCTCTATCAACCGAGGATTCAGGAGCCCAGCCCTACACTTTAACAAATCTTGCAGCAAACATCCCATCAAGACCGTGCTCATAGGGAGTAATCCTCAGATATCCCGATGCGTCAACATACATCCCGGGGAGACAGTCAGGCGGGTCATCCAACCTGAAATCTTTGTGATTATCCAGAAACCATTGTACCTGTTCCTCATTTTCCTCGGGTTCCAAAGAACAGGTTGAGTACACAATTATACCGTTTGAATCCACGCTTTTTGCAGCACTTTCAAGGAGTTTTCTCTGAACAGAGACCAGTTTAGAGATATTTTCAGCAGTACGGGTCCAGCGCCCATCGGGATAGCGATGCAGCACACCGCTTCCTGTGCATGGAGCATCCAGCAACACTTTATCGAAATAGCCGGTAAAAGGAAGCGCGGCTCCGTCACAGGCAATAGGGTAGACATTTCTCAACCCCATACGCCTGGAGGTTTGTACTACTTTCAGCAATCTTTTAAATTTCAGTTCACAGGCAACCACGGTACCGCTTTCCTGAATCATTTCAGCCATAAGAACAGCTTTTCCCCCGGGTGCAGAGCACAAGTCAAGCACGTGCTCCCCCCTGGACACATCCATCATGGCTGTCACCCATCCGCTTGATGGTGACTGTACATTGCACAACCCCATCTGGATCAGACGGATATTTTCAGTATCGATGGCTTTGTTCATTTTGTAATAGAGATTAAGATATCCGACCGCCTGCTCGCAAAGGGTACGCACATCAGACTCAAACTGCTGTCTGGAGATCTCCCTGATTTTTCTTCGCAAATAGATTTCAGGTTTTTTGTTATTGAACGCAAGGATTTTTTTGGTGTTGGATAAGCCCAGCCGTTTGAGCCACCTCTCTATCATCCACTCAGGGTGAGAATACTCCACTGATAATCTTTGCACCAGATTAACCTGTGGGTCGGGCAGTTCTATCTTATTTTTCTTTTTAATTACATTTCTCAGTACTGCATTGACCACCCCTGAGGCGGCCTTTGTTTCGGGATGACTTTTAGCGAGGTTCACGGATTCATTTACAGCGGCATGATCGGGCACCCTGTCCATAAACATGATCTGATACACCCCGACCAGAAGAATTCTTCTCAGGGTTTGGGTCTGCTGCTCCGGTTCAACAGTAAGGAACTTATCCATAACGTAGTTGAGGTAGAGTTTATAGCGGACAATTCCATACACCAGTTCAAAAACAAATCTTCTGTCCCGGTGATCGATTCGGGTGAATTTTAATGTTTTGTCGATCAGAGAGTCCAGATCTTTGGGGCAGTCCTCGAACTCGGTTACTATTTTCAACACAAGCTGCCGGGTATTCATAACAGTTCAGTTCCTTTGTTTAATTTGTTTCCAAGCAAAAACGCTTCAACACTCATACATTTACGCCCCTCTGGCTTGACCTCCAGAACCCGGAGGCACCCCTGGGCACATTTGACACTGAAAGAACTTTTGCTGACTCCGGTGATCTGTCCGGGTTCAAAGGTACTTTCACAGTCGCTTTGGGGTTGAGCCCACTCGATTCCCAGCCGCTTTCCGTCATAAAAGCTATAGGTACCGGGAAAAGGTTTAAAGGCGCGTATTCTATTATATATTGCTTGAGCCGATTGATTCCATCTGATGTGCCCCTCTTCCCTTTTTAATTTTGGTGCAGGGAGAGCCTGAGTATGGTCCTGTTTAAGTGGTTCAAGGTCCTCATTTTTCAATCCGTCTACAGCTTCCTTCAACGCCTCTGCCCCCAGGAGACTTAATCGTTCATATAACTGAGGGGTCGACTCTTGGGAGCCGATAGCGATCTTTTTCCTTAGCAGAATCTCTCCGGTGTCGATCCCTTCATCGATTCTGAAAACAGTAACACCAGTCTCACTCTCCCCCGCTTGAATTGCACGCTGTATGGGAGCAGCACCACGGTATTTTGGAAGCAGGGAGGCGTGGATATTAACCGTGCCCAGTTTTGGAATGGAGAATACTTCCGGGGGTAATAGTCTGTACGCCACAACAACAAAAAGATCAGCCTCAAGGGTCCGCAGTTGTTCGATGAAAGCGGGGTCTTTAACTGTAGGCGGCGTAATTACCGGCTCAACATCGTGTTGTTTGGCATACTGGCTCACCGGAGAGTCGTGTAGTTTAAGCCCCCTGCCCTTATGCCCTGGGGGGGTACTCACCACAGCAACGACCTCCTCTGATTTGCGCAGAAACTCAAGGGTTGGTATGCCGAAATCAGCTGAGCCCATGAACACTATTTTCATTTATCTTTGGTCCTGTTTTTTGATTATTGCAAAAAGAGGTTATAAAATACGATATGAGAGAAGGGGGTGACCGAAATAAATGAATTGGCCGCTGCGCAACCGCCGGTCACATAGTTTGCTTTTAAAGTCTTCCAGAAGGTAGTTTCCTATATCAGCCCCGAAAAACATGAAATTTAAGTCTGGAGGTACAATATGCCGACCTTATTCACCCCTGTTGAAAATCTGAATCTATACTGCCGTTTTTGTAAAAAGATTACTGCAATGCAGCTTGATAGAAGTATAGCAGAGGCGGGAAAGACGGTTGACAAAAAATCAACCTTTGAATTTTGTTGCAGTAAGTGCCTGAAAACAGTCTGTTTTAATGGTAATGATCTTATGGCAGTAGATGATATACCGGAGGATACCCGTGAGTATTCACCAAAAGAGCACTTTTTTCTTGGAGAAGAGATTTTTCACAAGAAATTCAAGGAAAAAGGGGTCGTTGTAGGTAATGAGAGCGGAAATTCAAACAGGATACTGGTTCAGTTTGAAAAAGCAGGAGTGGTGAAACTGATTCAGGATCTGTAATTCGCACCATTATTTGGTAAACAAAAATGGCTGACTCATTATGAGCCAGCCTTTTTTATTCCTAACGAAATGGTGGTGGTTGCTTACCCAGCAAAACGAACAATCAAAGGAGCAATAACCAGAGACACAACACTCATCAGCTTGATAAGGATGTTAAGTGATGGCCCAGCAGTGTCTTTGAAAGGATCACCTACAGTATCACCGGTAACGGCAGCTTTGTGAGCTTCACTTCCTTTACCACCATGGGCACCGCCCTCAATGTGTTTTTTTGCATTGTCCCAGGCGCCGCCTGTATTTGACATGAAAAGAGCCATTGTAACACCAGATACAGTCACACCGGCCAGAACACCGCCAAGCATCGCAGCTCCACCGACGAACCCAACAATAACGGGTGTAAATACCGCGATAAGACCGGGAACAACCATCTCTCTGATAGCCGCTTTAGTTGAAATATCGACACACCGTGCATAATCAGCTTTTCCTGTACCTTCAAGAAGTCCGGGGATTTCACGGAACTGGCGACGAACTTCTTCGATCATGGAGAATGCAGCACGTCCAACAGCTCCCATAGCAAACGAGGAGAAGAGGAAGGGAAGCATAGCACCCAGGAAGAGACCAGCCATAACAATCGGCACCGTGACATCGATATTCACGATAGCTTCTGCAGGAAGCATTCCTCCATTTACACGTGTAGCAAAAATAGTTTCTCTGTACGCAGCAAACAGTGCAAGTGCAGTAAGAGCTGCAGAACCGATTGCAAAACCTTTACCGATAGCCGCAGTAGTGTTTCCCACTGCATCCAACTTGTCGGTACGTTTACGCACTTCCGGTTCCAGTTCAGCCATTTCAGCCAATCCACCGGCATTATCAGCGATAGGACCATAAGCATCCACAGCGAGCTGTATACCGGTTGTAGCTAGCATACCCAGCGCCGCAATCGCAATACCGTAAAGGCCTGCAAAGTGATAAGCAACAAGAATAGCTGCACCGATAAAGGCTATAGGCCAGGCAGTTGAAACCATACCCGTTTCCAGACCGGCAATGATGTTTGTTGCAGCACCGGTATTTGATGCCTCTGCAATTTTCCAAACCGGTTTTTTACTCTCAGAGGTATAGTATTCAGTGAGCTTACCAATAGCGATACCTGCAACAAGACCCGCAATAGTTGCCCAGAAGATACCGATTGCCTGATACGTTACTCCTCCAAGCTCATACTGTGCAGGTGCAAGGGCTTGAACAATGAAATAGGTCACCACTACCATAATAGCTGCAGCAGAAAACGTTCCTATATTCAGAGCAGCCTGTGGATCACCACCCTCTTTAGTGCGAACAAGAAAAGTGCCCAGAATGGAGATGATAATTCCGGCGCCGGCAATAATCAACGGTATCAGAACAAGGTTGGTCTGCAAAGCAGCTGCCCCAAGTACCATAGATCCAACAATTGCCCCTATGTATGATTCGAAAAGGTCTGCACCCATACCGGCGACATCACCAACATTATCACCAACGTTATCGGCGATAGTAGCAGGGTTTCTGGGATCATCTTCGGGAATACCGGCTTCAACCTTACCCACCAGGTCTGCCCCTACATCAGCTGCCTTGGTGTAGATACCACCACCAACACGTGCAAACAGTGCTATGGATGAAGCACCCATTGCAAAACCGTTAAGGATCGGCAGCACGACAAGACGCAGATCTTCGATGGAATCACCAAACATGGAGGTGTACACCAGAAACAGAATAGTAAGTCCGAGCAGACCCAGACCCACAACACACATACCCATTACGGTACCACCGGAGAACGCTACAGTAAGCGCCTGAGGAAGGCCGGTACGGGCAGCGTTGGTCGTACGCATATTGGCAGCGGTTGCAATACGCATTCCGAAAAACCCTGCCAAACCAGAACAGAGCGCACCGACAACAAAAGATACGGCAACAAGGCGAAGATTACCCTCATTTCCGATGACCAGAAGGATAGCAACGGCAACAACAAACACGGCCAATACTTTGTATTCGCGTGCGAGAAAAGCCATAGCCCCTTCACGTACTGCAGCTCCAATCTCTTTCATTTTTGGAGTACCCGCGTCCTGCTTATTAACCCAGGCGGATTTCCAAAGAGCAAACAGAAGAGCCACTACACCTGCACCTAATGATGCGTACAGTAGTCTAACATCCATACGTCCTCCTACTAACTGTAAAGTGAAAAAAGTCAACAGCCTTGCGGCTGTATCGATGAAGAAAAGGCTTAAGAAAGGTTGCTGTTTCCATCTTTTGCGACTAAACCGGTGGATTGTGATTTTTGCAACTGCAAAGTATAATAAAATAATTGTTATCGGGGTTTTGGGCAAGAAAAGAGCATATACAGGAAGAATTAAAAAAATGATGGTGCGCTCGCCCTCAGAGACGATAAACAAAAAATAATGTGTACCATGATCTTTAGAGAGGAATCTTTGGAGGAGAATGTAATAGAAGAACTGCCGGTATTAATAAGGGAGCATAAAATTAAAAAACATGGTCAAAACAGGCTCCAGGTGGATGTTTTAAACCTTGAAAGAGTGTTACATGTTGATAATAGAAAACTTGAGATTCTGACTTACCATGTATGCTCCTCTTCCCCGACAACCCCCTGATCGTCATCTGAAGTTTCCCCGACAACCCCCTGGTCATCATCTGAAGCTTCGGCCTCCTGGCCTTGGGTGCCTTGCCCCTCCTGCTCAAGCTCATCTGGTTGAGGACCCAGCTCCTCTTCGGCAGGGTCCGGTTCTTCACTTACAGAGAAACCGACAACATGATCCTCAATGACAACTTCATCCTCGATCGGTTCAGCCTCCCTTAGATGACGTATGGCAGAGGTGGTAAAATCCATTCCGGTCTGTGTCTCAAGCTCCCTGAGCACCTCCGTAGCAGTAAACGCGACTGCGTCATTTGGATCGGCAGTGAGCACCTGCATAAGATACCCTGCACGTGTCTCATTCATCTTTCCCAGTGCAATGAGCGCCTCTATTCTGATCTCGGGGTCCTTTGATCTTCCCAGGATTTCAAGTAGCACATCAGATGCCATTCGGTTGCCAATCTGCCCCAGCAACGACACAGAGATGGTTCTCATCTTATGATCTGCCCTGATATCCATCGCCTTTTCCATGAGCAAAGGAACTATTTGTTCTCTGTATGAGACCAGTTCCCGTACGGCTCTGTTGACCTGATCGGGTTCAAAGGGCTCCTGTTCATAGAGAACCTTGAGAGCAGTGAGTTTTTCGGTGACCAGCACTCTCATTCTGTTTTCATCGGTATCGATAGTGCCGGAGATGCTGACAACCGCTCTTCCCAAACTGTCGAGGCTTGAGGATTGTTTTTGAATAAAATCTTTAAGGGTATCGATTTCAGACCGTAACCCTGTGATCATCTTCTCTTTACTATCCATTCTGTCCTCAATACCCTCTATACCTTTTAGGGATCCCACACGGGTGATTCCACGGAATTTCAGAGAGGCTCTCAGACCTGGTTTGACAAATGTTTCGATCTCATCACCTGCAAACATCTGTATGAAATCGACTGCCCCCAGATTAAGCTCCAGAGCGCCTTTCAGGAATCTCATTGCAGTAAAAAGCGACAAACAGTAGTGTTCATCTCTTCTGATCCCTTCCATGTTCACATAGATGCCGGCTCCCAGATATTTCTCTATTCCCAGGAGTGGATTAATACGGTTATCTTCAAGGTTGGTGGAGAGTTGCACACCGAGGTGCAGCCGGGTTCTCCACGCGTCGAAATTTTTCCCGAAGACAAAGTAGAATTCATTGTTGAGGGAGTCTGCATTGTTGGCGTAATAGCTGCCTTCTCTGTTAGTAAAGATATTGTGGACCCCGAGTACCACTGATGGCAGCACGGCATTTGGCTCGCTTAGAAGCAGTGCTTTAAAGCCCATGGTAAATCCGTCTACGTAGCCCAGCTCCAGGTTCACACGATCATGGAACCCGATTGCAACTGAACCGCCCATAACGGGAGATGATACATCCTCAAAAGGGAAAAAACTTTCGAACCCCAAAACAAACGAGCCACTTTTAAGCATATCTGCACTGGGAACCATTTGCAAAGAGCTCCAGCGTGTCTTGGCATAACCGGAACAAAGAAGGCAGATTACAAATATAACCGCGGCCCTGATCACTCTACTTTCAGGTTTTTTCCCTTTCACAACAGCCCCTTCATCAAAGTTTACATCTGTACACCAGCAGTTTATTTTCAGTCTGTTTGTACTTCATCCTGCAAGGCGGGCTCCTTTTTTTCACTCTTTTTCACACTCTTCTTAGCACACTTTTTTACTTTTTTCTTAGGTTCTTTCACCTCTTTGGCATTTCCCGGCTCTGCATCAGGGATAGTTTGTTGGAATGGTTCGGCCTGTTTTTCCACCTTTTGTGGCTCAGGGAGACGATCTCTGATCTCTTGGAGCAGCTTTATAATAAGGTCATTCTGTTTGATTATCTTTTCATTTGAGCCGCTGTTCTGTTTTGGGCGTTCGGGCCTGTTACGGCGCTGTGCACCAAAGCCATGCTGCTGTGAGGGATAGCTGTTATAGCTGTTGCCGTAAGAGTTTCCGAAACTGTTGTAGGAGTTACCCTTGTTGTCATTCTGTCTGGTAGACGGTCTTCGGTTGATTGAATTTCCTGTTCCCTGATGGGAATCATCATTATGCATGCGCTGAAGCTCCTTTCAAAACGATAATACTTACACAGATACATTGCACACGTTAGCGGCATAGGACAAAATTGTTACAGTTACGTTTCGCTCAGAAAAGTCCCGTTGCCGTCGTACCCCGGTATGAGTTTCCACCTTGCTGTCTTGTGAAATTAAGAGACGACTGGAGTGACGATGTTTTTTACCGGTGTTTATTCTGAACAAGAACTACGGTAGTCATTTTTTCATTATACCATAAACGAGTGACAGAAATCAATGCAGAGGGTGAAATTACAGAAAGGTTTTTCACCGCTGCTGTTGGCTAAAGATTTTTTTCAGTTTGCTGTATGCCTGCTCTGAATCTAGATGTGTACCTTTGGATTTATTGCGAAACCATGTAAACTGCCGTTTTGCATAATTTCTGGTGTTTTGTTTAATCTTCTCTATTGCATCGCTGAGATTGAGTTCTCGCCTTTGGACGGCAAAAAGCTCTCTGTAACCCACACACTGCATACCGGGACTGTTGTGATTAAACCCCAGTGCCTGAAGCAGCCGGAATTCATCAAAAAGACCTGCAGACATCATACCATCAACTCTCAGATTAATCCTGTGGTAAAGGATATCTCTTGAACAGGTGACAATACAGGTAACAAAGTCTATATCAGACGGCGGGTTGGATATCTCCTGTAATAGGGACAACGGTTTACCTGACTTATAAAAAACTTCCAGGGCTCTTATTATTCGCTGAAGATCATTTGGGTGCAGTTTTGATGCGCTTTGGGGATCTATCCTGCTTAGCTCATCGTATAGTGCCTGTGCACCTTCAGTAGCAACTCTTTGCTGCAGACCTGTCCTTATCTGAGTATCACTCTCTTCCCGGACACCAATTCCCCTGCTCAAAGTATAAAAATAAAGACCGGTACCACCACATATCAAAACTTTCTTGCCACAGGAATCTTTTTCACGTATGATCTTCAGGGCTTTTTGCGCAAAATGATGTGCGGAGTAACTCTGGTCGGGGTTGATAATATTGACAAACCAGTGCACCACATTATCAAGCTGATCCGTGCCTGGTTTTGCGGTGCCGATATCCATGTGCCGGTAAATTTGACGTGAATCACAGGAGATGATCTCATAGCCAAACCTTGCAGCCAACTCTAAAGCCAGTTGAGTTTTACCAACTGCCGTTGGCCCCAGAATAACAGGTACGGTGATTTTTTTCATAGTAGTTTGTACTGCGAGACGCGCAATTTCAGTTGTTTACGATTGATTGATTACTGTAGTTCCTTGCAAAAAAAAACAGCAATGGCTATTTTCCTTCTCTACACCACTTGAACTGATCACCTGTTTTGAGAACCGCAATGAAATCTCGCAGTACTATTTTATTCAGCCTGATAGTTGCAATAATTGTTGCCCTTATTCTGCTGATTACGACAACACGAACTTCGCTAAAAAACACGTTAGTTGCTCTCTCTCAAAAAGCTGTTTCCGGCCCAATAAGCGCAATCCCCTCTGCAAGCCTGGAGGAGAATCTCACAAGGCTGTTTTCAAAACTGGAGCTGGGAGAGTCCGATTACAGCTCACGAGCTGTTTCAGACAGCTCTGTGGAGATCAGAGCATCCATACCCAGAGGCAAGCCCCTTGAGTGGATCGTATGGAAGCTGTCAACAGCAACATCCGGAACGGCCTATACAATAGATGATTGCGTCCAGACAGCTGGCGGCTCCTGTACAATATACTTTAAAAGCAACAACGAGCAACACAAGCCAGTAACCCTTTTTATAACCCGTTCAAAGCGCTACTTCTCCAATACGGCGAGTATGGCAATTATTATAGAGGAATTTGAATTCAAAGCCGACCAGACCACGGTCGATTTTCTCTCCTTTTCTGAGCGACTCACCTTTGCCATTGTGCCAACTCAACCCCGCGCATCCAGAACAGCAGAACTTGCAGCCGAAAACGAAAAAGAGGTCCTGGTGATGCTTCCCATGGAACCTTTACCAAGAGGCAGTGAGCTTCATTCTTCCCAGATCATGATTCATTATGCAGAAAACAGGATAAGAAACATCTATTCACAGGCTCTGCAGAACATTACCGGTGTTTCCGGCATAGCAAACTTTCACGGGTCACGAGTGTTACAGGACTCCAGAGTGATGGAGATACTACTCTCCGAAACCAAACGAAGGGGTTTATACTTTATCGACACTGATATTACCAGTAAATCCACTGTTCCCGGCATCGCCCGTAACCTGGCCGTTGCATCAATGACTGTTCAGGGCAGAATCGGCCACTCAGAGAGCACCGAGCAGATCCGTAACACTATCAGACGATTTGCTGTGGTTTCGCAAAAAACAGGCAGGGTATTATTGATCGCTCCCTCATCGGCCCCTTTTTTGAACACCCTCAGAGAGGAACTGCCTAACCTCAGATCCAACGGTATTCAACTTGTCTATGTGTCGGATCTTTTTTAGTGGTTAAAGCAGTTGCCCTATGAAATACCCCCGTGAATTTATGCTGCGGCCTTGTGCCACCCCGAGCTCCGGACCCAATTATCGAATGATTTCAAATGGGGTATCCACTGTTCCAACGCAGCTATATCTGCCTGGAATCCCTTCAGGTTGAACCAGTCAAACATCATAGCAACATCCGAACTAAACAGACGGTACTCTTCAATGGGCCGTTGTTTAAACCCGACATCGCGTCCGATAGCGCTGCTGAAGACAGCGGCCATTTCCGGACCGGTCAGTTCATCTCCGGCAAGGTCAATTTCTGCACCAAAAAACTTGTCGGGATTATTGAATACCATTGCAACAAATGCCCCCAAATCATCAAGAGCCAGCATCTGCAACGGCACATCTGGACGCAAACCAAGATAAAGTGTACCATCGTATATTTTGTCCTTTACTGCAAGAAAGTTCTCCATAAAATAAACCGGGCGAACAATGGTATATTTTACTCCTGACTTTCGGACAAACTCCTCAATTTTTGCCTTGCTGTCGAAGTGAGGTATCCCGGTGGTGCTGTTTGCACCGCTGATACTACTGTACACAAAGTGATCCACTCCGCTTTTCGCCGCCTCCCTTGCCATATTTTTGCCCCACCTCACCTCTGTCCCTACACCTTCTTTATAATATTGCTGAACGCTGAATACGCCGTACACTCCCCTGAGTGCGTTTTCAAGAGAAACTGGATCATCCAGATCCCCTTTAACTATTTGTGCACCCAAGGATTTGAGTTCATTGCATACGGCCTTGTCAGGATTACGGGTGAGTGCCCTCACCTTCCAACCTTCACCAAGCAGATGGCGTGCAACAGTACCCCCCTGCTTTGCGGTAGCTCCTGTGACCAAAATGATTTTATCTTTGGTTTCCATGATTATCTCTCCAGCAATAACGGGTTTTTCCTACATTTTTGAGATTGGACGTTTCTATAAAGAGTACGGGAGGATGAGATTTTTTGTTGATAAGGGTGTCCAGGGACGAGGGGGGGGGGAGTGGACACGACAACAGTCTTACCTGTTATTATATGCCGCTCCTTAATTTAACACCCATGAAATATAGACAGCTCCGGCCAACCGATCACTCCATAATCTCAAAAAATTTTGGTATCAGTTCATCCGTACGCATAAAAATAGTGGGCAATGCCTGTTCCGGTATACGCACATTTTGCTTTTCCCCCAGGGTCAAATCAATAAATTCATACCATTGCACATCATCCCCATCAAGACGGGCATAAAGGGTGATGTAATCGTTTATATCTTTTCTCAACCGGACAATGGTTATGGCCGGATACACCTGCTCAGCCTCAAAGCCCTGGGCAAGAGCAGGATACATTCTGGCAAGAAAAGCCATAGCGGAAACCGCCCCCGGAACCGAAATATAATCAGGTGCTGCAGCGCTATCGATTACAAGATCCCTTTTAGCACTGATAAACCCGGTCAGCATCAGTGTGGGATTGTTGCCAGAGAGGTCAAAGGATATATCTGCCGGGAAACGGACATTGGTTATCTTTCTGAGTTCACCGGAGTTTGCGGCAATATAGTTTTCCACTGCAGTTTGTACCTCCCCGGGGACATCCGCAAAAGAGAGGTTCAGTAGTGACAGGTCGGCATTGACAAAGAACGGATGCGATCTGCTATATGCAAGCTCCACTTCCATCTCCTTTTTCAGCTGTTTGATTTTTTCCGCTGCACTCGTGATATACTCCTGGTATTGTTCCGCATCTTTTCCGGAGTATTTTTCGATGAAAGCGGCAATATTTTGAATCAATCTGGAATCCATTGCTCGTATAAATTCGGCCTGGACCAGAGAATCAGAGCTACTCAGCACAACAGGTTGCGATTCACCCATTGCAAGGCGCGCCTCTTCACACCAGGTTCTTTCTATCTGATAATACTCACAATCCAGTACAAATTCTCTTATTCGGGTTGTATCATTTGATTTCATTGCCATATTGTAGAAAAACCGTGTTTTAAGATCAAAGTTCAGCTGTTCCTTTTCATACACAGAAACAAACATTGTGTCAATTCTATAAAGGACCTCCATGCTTGGTCCGTACGCTGCATCAATAAGGTGTTGGAATTGAGGATTTTGTTGTCTTATCAACTCTATTTTTTCCTTTAAAGCAACTTTTTTGCGATTAATCTCGTGACGATTGTGCTCTACAAGCGCTGTTTCTGTTTGCGGCAGATCAAAGGCTTTTCTCTTAAGCTGAACAACCGACTCCTGTTGGTCATGGAGGAATCTGCTTTCGACAATAGTGGTATGAATGGAGGCGCTGTCTATTCCCGCGGGGAATTCATCCTTTCTTTTACACTCCAGATAGTGCTGCCACTGCTCAAGCACATAGCTGAATTTCTGAGCTGCTTGGGAGTAATTTTGCTCAGCAAGGAACTCATTGCCCTTGAAGAACGCCTCTTCCACCGCATTGACAAGAGAATCTCTGTAGGCGGCACGGTTACGGATATTTCTTACCAGAAAAAAACCACCCGTTCCAACCACCACTATGGATCCGACAGCAATACCCAGGACACCAGCAGAGAAAGTCTCCTTTGCCTGATCTCCAGAGGCAACCGTTTGTGAAGGTTCCATTGCACCGGAACAAAGCACCGAAAGGCACACAAGCATTGTGATAGTGGGTTTCATTTTTCACCTGCTTTTTTTCTGTAGGTTATCGTCTGTCACTAACTACACAGGGTAGTTTATTAAGAAATTACGCATTGGAAAATCGTTGTACAAGTTTTTATCATTCGGGATTTCTGACAATACTTTAAAAAAACAGCCACACCATTTTTGACCGATAAGAGCATTTTTGCCTCACAGTACAAATTGGCTTACTATTGAATATTTTCCGCAACTATCCCGTAGCTTTTTAATAGCTTTCGTTGGCGATACGGGTTAACGACGCACAGCAATGGGGAGTTTGTGTTTTGGTGTGTCGTCGATTGGCATTCTGGTGCCGGGGTAACGGAGGGGGGGGAATCTGTTGGTTGTTGAAAATGGTGCCAATTTGCTCTCCTCTAGGTATTGTACAGAAACCAAGCCCCAAAACAATCGTTTAAAACAGGTTTTTTGTTGAAGTTTACCATCAATTGAGTCGATTTTCTCCACATCAGATACAATCACCCAAGTTTGGGGCTTTTATATTTGCTAACTGGTGGTGTATATCATTTATTTTGTTGCTATAATAATAGAAAGAATCAACTATAAACCCAAACAAGATTCAGTATTTATGGCGGACACAAAAAAAGATTTGCTTACACTGTTTGATTTTTCATCCGATGAGATACTTGAGATAATCAAGCTTTCCAAAAAGTTGAAGAACAAGCGTGGTTCAAGCGAGCCAAAGGTTTTCTCGAACAGAACGGGTGTATTGATATTCGAGAAGCCGTCTTTGCGCACAAGACTCACCTTTGAAACCGCTCTCAATGAGTTGGGCGGACACGCCGTCAATCTGGACAGTCATACGATAGGTATGGGTAAACGTGAGAGTGTTGAGGATGTAGCCCGCAATCTCGACCGCATTGTTCACCTTGTCGTGGCACGGACCTATAAGCACCAGACGATCGAACAGCTTGCCCGTTATTGTTCAATACCGGTGATCAATGCTCTAAGCGACATGTTTCACCCTTGTCAGGCACTCGCGTTTGCACTGAGTATATATGAGCGGCTCAGCTTTGAGGATAAACTGAACATTGTATTTATTGGTGATGGCAATAATGTGTGCAACTCTCTTATGGCAGTTTGTGCCAAACTTGGGCACCATTTCACGGTTATAAGCCCCAGGGGGTACGAGCCGGATGTATCGATTCAGAAGATAGCGGCTGAAGTGTCAAAGCATACCGGTGGTTCCATAACGGTCACCAATGATCTTTCGCCTGCAGTCAACTCTTCAAATGTAATTTATACCGATGTATGGGCAAGTATGGGTCAGGAGGAGGAGCAGGAGAAACGCAAAGTTGACTTTAAGGATTACCAGGTTAATATGGATCTGATTTCCAAGGCTCCTGAGGATGTTCTGGTTACTCACTGTCTTCCTGCACACAGAGGGGAAGAGATTACCAGCGAAGTCCTTGATTCCAAACACAGCATGGCATTTGACGAAGCGGAGAACCGTCTTCATGTTCAGAAGGCTACCATTGTACACCTATTTTCCTAAAGAGAATCTGCTATGAGCACCAAACGGGTATCATTCGGAATACGACCATTTGATGAGATGATCTGCGGGGGGCTTCTTGAAGGCTCGGCTAACCTTCTTGAGGGGGCACCCGGGACAGGCAAGACCACTATGGCGATGCAGTTTATCTATAATGGTATAACGATGTACGATGAGCCTGGACTTATAATTACTTTTGAGGAGTTCCCACAGCAGTACTACCACGATGCTCTTCAATTTGGCTGGGATTTCAAGAAGCTTGAAGATGAAGGTAAATTAAAAATCATTTTCTCCGACCCCCAGACAGCACTTGACGAGTTGGAGGGAATGGATGGTGAGTTTGTAACTATTATTGAAGAGTTTGGTATCAAACGGGTTGCCATTGACAGCATGACCCATTTTGAGTCACTTTCCGACAATGAGCATGTACAACGTGATATCGAGCGACGATTTATAAATGCACTTAAGAGAGAAGGAGTCACCAGTATTTTGTTGCGTGAAAACAACAGCCTTCTTGGGCAGATTTCTCAAATCAGCAGTAAAATACCGTTTATAGTTGATACCTATATCGTACTGCGTTATGTAGAGATAGACAGCGCAATTGAAAAAGCCCTCTGCTTTCTTAAAATGAGGGGAAGCGACCACCACAAAGATATTCGCTGCTTTCGTATCACCTCCAATGGGATTGAAGTGGAGAGTAAGTTTAGTGGCAGAGAGGGGATCATGAGTGGATTTACTCATTCGACTCCCCAGGATGCTTTTGTTAATGTATTTGGGAAGAAGAAGTAATGAGCTCCTTTACATTGTCATCAACAAACACAATGCTTATTTTTGGCTATGTTCTTATATTCTTAGGACTCAACACCATTGCCTGTTTGATATCATCTTTTTACAGACGTAAATTTGAACGACCTTCACCCAACCTCAGCTTCATCCTGTCCCTCATCTTTTCTGCTCTTTTTCTGCTATTTCTTTTAGCCGGAATGATGAATAATCCAGCCACAAAAACGCTATCGGTCCTCGTCCTTTTGGGGAGTGCAGTGCTGTCTGCGATGAGTATGATCCGCCTCTATTTTACCATGCGAAGCGTTGGGAAGTGAACTAATGGCAGAAGCGTTAATAATCTTTGATGTAGGCACTGTTGTGGTAATACTTGTGCTCTCAAATTTAAGCAGACGGCTTGGTGAAGCACTCAAAATAAATCGCTACTACAAACTTTTACATTTGACAGCAATTATTGTTGCTACTGCTTTTGTAATTGAGTTAATCACCGTTTGCACAAAAATTCCGGTAAACGTACCCTTTGGATTTTCAAACAGTTTAAGGCTTACGGGTTCAGCGGGTGCATTTATCATAACCCTTATATACTGGAAATGGCTGTTTTCGGAATTTATTTCAAGATGAGGATTTTCCGTTACGATGAAACACAAAATTTTAGTTGTTGAAGATGATAAGGACATCGCCGATCTGATCAAGCTTGTTCTTGAGAGTGCTGATTTTGAAGTGAAAACGGTGCTTGATTCAGAAAAAGCGTACTCAACCGCACAGGCCTTCAAACCAGATGTTATCTTTCTTGATCTATTAATGCCTAAAATGGATGGCTGGTCCGTATTTAAAGTCATACGTGAAGATTCATCATTTGCCAACACCCCTATCGCCATCCTAACGGCAAAATCACAACAGTTTGACCAGATGGTAGGACTTCACATAATGAATGTGGATGCATACATTATAAAACCTTTCGGTAAACAGGAACTGATCGACAAGACTTATGAGCTTATCAAAGAAAAAAAATAGACGAATTCTGATAGTTGATGACGAGACAGATGTTCTTGAGTTTCTAAAACTCTATCTGGGATCTCTTGGCTGGGAGGTTGATGCGGTATCCAGCACAAGTGACGCTTTTCAAGAGCTTGAAAACACAACGTACTTTATGATTCTTACCGATATTGCCATGCCTGATATGGACGGCTACGAATTTATCAGCAAGATCAAGGAAAAAGGTATACCTTCAGAGATGGCTTTGATGACCGGGTTTGGTTATAACCCAAAGCATACTCTTGTAAAGATTTACAAAACAACACGCTATCCCTGCCTGTTCAAGCCGTTTAACAGATCAAAAGTGATTGAGACAGTTCAAAGGGCATGGGACAGCTACCATAGCGACCTTTTGCAATCAGATTCAGATTCAAACAATTAAAAGTGACCCTAATCGTCTATGCGCAATATTGAAATCAAAGGTGCGCGGGTACATAATCTAAAAAATATCGACGTAACAATTCCGCGCAACAGTTTTACGGTTATTACCGGACTTTCGGGTTCCGGAAAGTCCTCACTGGCTTTTGACACCCTCTATTCTGAGAGTCAACGCAGGTATGTAGAGTCGCTCTCCTCCTATGCGCGACAGTTTTTGGGGTTGATGGAAAAACCGGATGTTGACCATATTGACGGGCTCTCTCCGGCTATTGCCATAGAGCAGAAAACCACAAGCCAAAACCCCCGCTCCACCGTAGGAACAACCACCGAAATCCATGACTACCTCAGAGTGCTGTTTGCACGTTTGGGAGTTGCTACCTGCTACAAATGCGGTAAAATCATCACAAGCCAGACCGTGCAGGAGATAACCGACAGGGTAAAACAGATCGAACCGGGAACCCGTTTCCAGATACTCTCACCCGTTGTAAAGGATAAGAAAGGCGCACACAGGGAGCTTTTCGACAAGCTGCAAAAGGAGGGATATGTCAGGGTACGAATTGACAAGTCGGTTTTTTCTCTTGATGAGGAGTTGGAGATTGATCCAAAGGTCAACCATTCGGTTGAAGTAGTGGTGGACAGACTGGTTGCAGATCCCAAAAAAGCAGACCGCCTTACCGATTCAATCGAAACAGCACTGACATTAAGTACTGACGGAACAGTACTTATCGATATAGTGGGGGGAGAGACGCTGCTGTTTTCCGAGCGGATGAGCTGTCCGGTTTGCGCAATAGACTACGATGAACTCAGCCCGCGGATGTTCTCTTTCAACAGCCCCGCAGGTGCTTGTGAGGAGTGTCATGGTCTCGGGTTTTTACTTGAGATAGATCCGGAGCTTGTCGTACCCGATGATTCACTCTCTCTTTCCAAAGGAGCAATTGTCCCCTGGAACGGAGCAAACACCGAAGGCAGCTATAATCACCAGATACTCCTGTCTGTCTGCAAACACTTCAAAATACCACTTGACAAACCATTCAAAACACTGTCGACCAGACACAAAAAGATCCTACTCAATGGTGCAGGTAAAGAGAAAATATCGATTCAATACGAAAGAAAAGATGGTGAAGCGCAGGCGAAAATGAAACGCGAGTTCGAGGGGGTGATACCCAATCTTCTGAGAAGATACCGTGAGACAGCAAGTCAGGAGATACGCCGCTGGATAGAGCAGTACATGACCCGCAGAAGGTGCCCGGAGTGCAGTGGGACACGCTTTAAAAAGCAGAGTCTTTCGGTGCTGATTGGGGAGCACAATATAGCGGACCTTTCAGCCATGTCAATAAAACATCTAAGCGTTTTTTTCAGCAGCTACAAACCATCGGGCGTACAAGCAAAGATTTCCCATCCGATAGTACGGGAGATCACCCAGCGCTTGACTTTTTTACTCAATGTTGGGCTTGGTTATCTGAGCCTCGACCGGACAGCATCAACACTCTCCGGTGGAGAGACCCAGCGCATTCGCCTTGCCACTCAGATTGGGTCCGGGCTTACCGGTGTTCTTTACATACTTGATGAACCCAGCATCGGCCTTCACCCCAGAGATAACGACAGGCTCCTTTCTACCCTGTTTTCTCTCCGTGATCTTGAAAATACCGTTGTGGTTATAGAACACGATCTTGAAACTATTCTTAAAGCCGATTACCTTATCGATATTGGCCCTGGTGCAGGAAATCAGGGCGGGACACTCGTTGCAAGCGGCAAACCCTCCCAGATCGCAAAGAAATCCTCCTCCCTGACCGGCCTTTACCTCAGCGGAAGAAAAAAGATCCCTGTTCCCACAAAGAGACGCAGGGGTAACGGAACCGCAATAACGATCAAAGGTGCCAGCGGGCACAATTTAAAAAATCTTACAGTGCACTTTCCGCTTGGAATGTTACTGTGTGTAACGGGTGTATCAGGCTCGGGCAAGAGTTCACTTATAAACCAGACCCTTTATCCGGCACTTGCCAGAAAGCTGTACCGGTCCAAAGCAACGGCGCTTGAGCATACATCCATAGAAGGGCTTGAGCATATAGATAAGGTGATCGATATCGATCAGTCCCCCATTGGAAAAACACCCCGATCGAATCCTGCCACCTACACAAAGATCTTTGATCCTGTAAGAGGTCTTTTTTCCATGCTTCCGGAGAGCAAGATGCGGGGATATGCACCCGGAAGATTCAGTTTTAATCTCAAGGGAGGGCGTTGCGAAAATTGTGAGGGAGACGGAGAACTTAAGATCGAGATGCACTTTTTACCCGATGTATATGTACAGTGTGATGTTTGCAAAGGCAGACGTTACAACCGGGACACACTGGAGATCAAGTACAAGGGTAAATCAATAGCCGACATTCTGGAGATGACTGTCGATGAAGCACTGGTCTTTTTTGGAAAACATCCGGCGATAAAACAGAAACTTCTGGTCCTTTCACAGGTGGGCCTTGGATATATCCGTCTTGGTCAACCGGCAAACACCCTCTCCGGTGGAGAGGCACAGCGGATTAAGCTTGCCAGCGAGCTTGCAAAAAGGGGTACAGGCAAGACATTGTACATCCTTGATGAACCCACCACCGGCCTTCATTTTCAAGACATTCTTATGCTTATGCGGGTGATTCAGGATCTGGTTGATAAAGGCAATTCGGTATTGGTGATTGAGCATAACCTCGATGTGATAAAGTGTGCAGACTATATCATTGACCTTGGTCCCGATGGTGGGGACAAGGGGGGGGAGGTTATAGCCAGAGGGACCCCGGAGGAGATAGCGGTGAACGGCGAGTCGGTGACGGGGAGGTATCTTGGGTCTTATCTTGGGCATTTGTGATTTTGGAGAGGGGGGGGGGTTGGCACTTATAAAGATCGGCCCCTCAATACATCAGTATCGGCAGTGCTGGCATTTTAATGTTTATTCATGAAACATTGTTTATTAGGAGTAATGGTGCTTTAAGATCGCCAATGTACCCACATATTCTCCTGAACGCCCCCTTTTTCAGTGTAATTTTCTCCTCCGCTTTTATTATGTTTCCACAAGCGCTTTTCAATAATTGTAGTGCAGAGGGTGAATAGGCTCCATCTTTATTTCCCACTTTTGGTTTTGAAACTACTATTTTAATTTGTTACGGATTTTAGAACGCACCGTTCGCAAAGGATGCGGAGGAGGAGCGCAGAGCATTCTCTTGGGGGTAAGAGAGAGAAAGATTAAACTGATTAAAAAATATCTCAAAGTAACCGGACAATAGGGAATTTCATAGAAGCAGCATTTTTTATTCACCAACAAGGAGGCATTTTATGTCAGGAAAAAACACCATTCTTTTTGGCCCACCCGGAGCAGGAAAAGGGACCCAGGCAGTTCGTCTTCGGGACCTTCTCGATGTTCCCCACATTTCAACCGGTGACATGTTCCGTTATCATATAAAAAACGATACGGAACTTGGCCGTACAGCAAAAGAGTACTCAAATGCCGGGAAGCTTGTTCCTGATGAAGTGACAATTGCAATGGTTAAGGATCGCCTGAGCCAGGCGGATGTTAAAGACGGTTTTCTTCTGGATGGATTTCCACGAAGTGTTCCTCAGGCAGAAGCACTTGATACGATAACGGAGGAGCTTGACCTGAAGCTTGATAACGTGATAAACATCGGTGTTTCCGATGATGAGGTAAGAGCCCGTCTGGCAAAGCGCGCCTCGATTGAGGGCCGTGCGGATGACGCAGATCCGGCTGTTATACAGAACAGAATTGATACGTATAAAAATCAGAGTGAACCGTGCCTCAAGTACTATGAGCCAAAGGGAATCGTTCGCACTATTGACGGCATTGGCAGCATAGAAGAGATCTTTGACAGAATCAAGAAGATATTTGAATAGTTCAGATCGGATCGCGGGGTTTTATGCCTGCGATCCTTTTTTTACCCTTCGCGAAAAACTCTGATCTTTCCAGTTAAACCTCCCGAAAACTCCGCTGATCACCGACAACAAAACAACAGGAAGCTGAATTACGGAAGCCACAATCATATAGCGTCTCAATTGCTTTTTGTTGAAAATCTCAGTACCGGGCAGAAGCAGCAGTGCCTCCCCGGCACACTTTAATCCAAGCATTGCACCTGCAGCCGGCAGATACATTCTGTCAAACAGACTTATTCCAAACAGCAGAGCTGTCACGAGGTAAAAAAGAAACACTGAAGAGAGCAGTGCTACCTGTGGCGCACAGTAGTGAACGGTTTTGGACCCCCATCTCTTTCTCTGTTCCATTGCTTGCTTAATAGTAAGGGTCGGGTTAGTCTGCACTGCGCCTTTTGCATCTGCCATAAATGCAATTTTCCACTTTTTGCTTTTCCATATTTGCTGAAGCATCAGATCATCATCACCGGAAACTACTGCGCACTTGTTTCCATAGCCACAGGACAGGAATGCTTCTTTACTGAAAGCGAAATTGTTTGCATTTGAGTTTATGGGCAGCCCTGCCCCGATAGCGGCAGCAGCAACCACGCCATGCGAGAGAAAGTCTATAGCCTGTATGCCGTAAAACAGGGTGTTCATCTCGTTATGTTCGCTATAGCAGGTTATCCCCTGCACCACACCAGTATCTTTTGCAAAATACTTGTCGATGGTAGAGAGCCACGTGTCGGGCACAACACAATCGGCATCGGTGAAAACCACAAACTCATTTTTTGCTCTCTGGACTCCTTGCTGTACAGCATGTTTTTTTGGCGAAATCCCCGGAGCAGTCTGCTCAATTTTCACCAATTGAATGTTACCGTGGCTGTTCACAAACTGTTTTACTGTTTCAGCGGTACTGTCGGTTGAACGGTCGTCGACTACAATAATTTCATACCGGTTTTCACCAATATCCTGATTTATTACAGAAGAGAGGCAGTGTGAAATGTTGTTTTCTTCATTTCTTGCTGCAATCACAACAGTGTACTTATTATTAGCCGATTTACCCGCAGGAGTAAGATTTAGAAGTCCGCGTTTCAGAAAAATGATTACCCCTGCATAGAGAGCTGCAGGGATAAGGAGTGCAAGAAAAAGTATCATGATAGTACCCTGTCGGGAATAACAGACCTATAAGAGATATTTACCAGCTGTATTTTGCAGCAACAGGAAATCTTCTTCCCGACCCGAAAGCTTTTGGTGTTACCTTAAGCCCCTGCGGTGCCTGTCTTCGCTTATATTCACTTCGCGCGATAGCCCCCGAAACCCATCTCACCGTCTCCCTGTCAAACCCCTCTTCAGCAATCTGCTCAACCGATTTGCCATTTTCAACCAGGCAGGTGATAATATTGTCAAGCGTATCATAGGGCGGCAGCGAATCCAGATCCTTCTGGTCTGGTCGCAATTCAGCAGAAGGTGGTTTATTGATGGTAGAAGCGGGAATAATCTCGTTGTTTCGGTTAATGTAGTGGGCCAGACTGTATACCATATTTTTGGGCAGATCAGAGATAACACTCAATCCCCCGTTCATATCACCGTAAAGAGTACTGTAACCGACAGCAGCTTCGCTTTTATTTCCGGTTGCCATAAGCATGTGCCCGAATTTGTTGGAAAGAGCCATAAGCAGCGTTCCCCTTATGCGTGCCTGAAGGTTCTCCTCAGCAAGACCCTGGGGGGTACCGGCAAAAAGAGGGTCCAGTGTTTTCAGGAATGCACCGAAAACATCCTCGATTGAGACCAGAGAGAATTTAATACCAAGATTATTCGCCAGCTCTTTTGCATCATCGATACTGCCCTGGGAAGAGTACCGCGATGGCATCGATACCCCCCACACATTATCTTTGCCCAGAGCTGCGGTGCATACAGCTCCCACCACAGCAGAGTCGATTCCTCCGGAAAGCCCGATCAGGGCTTTTTTAAACCCGCACTTGCGAATGTAGTCTTTCACTCCGAGGGTGAGCGCATCGTGAACAGAAGCGATGGTGTCCAGATCGGGAACACTCTGTTTAACCGGACGTTCTTCTGTATCAACAACGCGGATCGCTTCACTGAATGAGGGCAGCTTTGTTATCAGCTCACCACCGGCATCAAAGCAGAGACTGTTTCCGTCAAAGATCAGTTCATCATTGCCCCCTATTTGATTTACAAAAACGAACGGACAACTGTACTTTATTGCGTGATTGCGCATAACCGAATTTCTCAGATTCTCTTTTCCCATATAAAAAGGTGATGCTGAGATGTTGATAATCAGTGTTGCTCCCCCATCACAGAGCTCCTTGACCGGGTTACGCGTGTACATTCTTGACTGGAACAGCTCTTCATCATTCCAGGCATCTTCACAAATACATATTCCAAGCCTCTGATCCTTGAAATCAACGGTCCGAACCGTCTCTGCGGGATCAAAATATCTGCTTTCATCAAAGATGTCGTAGGTGGGCAGAAGAGATTTTGCCTGGTTTAGAATAATCTCCCCGTTACAGATCAGAAGCGCGGAGTTTGTCAGCCCCTTACCAAGATCCGTTTTATGATCCGTTGCAGTACCGATAACAATACCACAACCGGGATACAACCTTGACAATTCGGCAATCTGGTTTACGGCAGCAATACTGCTTTTAATAAACCACCGTTTTTCGAGCAGATCCCTTGGGGGATACCCCTGAATGAACAGTTCAGGGAATACAAGCAGGTCAGGATTTTTTGATGCAGTGTCCTCAAGTGCTTTTATAACCATTGATACATTACCGGTTATATCACCGACAATGGGGTTTAACTGACAAAGTGCTATTCTCATAGTAATCCTTGCATTTTGTATAGAACAAAAAAATCCTTTGGGCTCATTAATTCCCCGCTACAATCGCCGATCAAACATCCCGGTGAAAGCGGGGATCCAGTTAGGGATGATAATTGGTCCGTATGAATACCCGAAAAGATCAGATCGGGTATGACGGAAAAACTGGCAAAAAACCCAGAACAGACAGGATACGATCCAACCGACCTTACATAATAAGTGAGTTACCGGTCATATCGGTAGGTTTCTCAATCCCCAAAAGTTCAAGCATTGTTGGGGCAATGTCGCCAAGAACACCATCATCTCTGAGTTTCAGGTCTCCTGCACCAACGACGGTGAATTGAACCGGATTTATGGTATGAGCAGTCATTGTGGAACCATCAGTAAGCTTTGTCTGCTCAGCATTACCGTGATCTGCGGAGAGGATACATGCGCCGCCAGCCTCCAGTGCAGCCTGGACCACATCGTGTACACACTGATCCACCGTTTCCACAGCCTTAATGATTGCATCGAACAGACCGGTGTGGCCGACCATGTCACAGTTTGCAAAATTACAGATAACAACATCATACTTATCACTCTTTACCGCCTCAACCAGTTTATCCCTGACTTCAAGAGCACTCATTTCGGGCTGAAGGTCATAGGTGGCGATTTTGGGGCTATTGACCAGTATTCTGTCTTCTCCCGGGAACGGATCATTTTTCTGACCATTAAAGAAGAATGTTACATGAGCATACTTTTCTGTTTCAGCACAACGCAGCTGTTTGAGTCCGTTATTGGAAAGAACTTCCCCGAGAAGGTTTTTGTTTTCCATCTCCGGATACGCCTCAATGAAATTGCCGTTATCGTAGTAGTGAGTCATGGCAACGAAGCATGAAACAGTAGAGGATCTTTGGAATTCACTGAACTCGGGCTCAACCATGGCCTTTGTTAACTGACGTGTGCGATCGAACCTGAAATTGAAGAATATGACTGAATCGTTTTCGGCAATTCCCGGGTGATCTATTACTCTGGGCTTGATAAACTCATCGTTTTCTCCTGCCGCATAGGCTTCATCGATCACCTGCTGCCAGCCCTGAGCTTTTTCCCCCTTACCTTCCATAATGGTTCTGTAAGCAAGTTCGGTTCTATCCCACCGTGTATCCCTGTCCATTGCATAGTAGCGTCCGGTGACGGTGGCGACACGTCCGATACCGTTTTTTTCGATACCCTTCTGGAGAAGAGTCATATGTTCTGAAGCTGATTTAGGGGGTGTATCACGCCCATCGGTAATGGCGTGAATAGCGACATTTTTGAAGCTTTTACTTTTGCAAAGTTCAAGAAGAGCGACACAGTGTCTTGTAACCGAATGAACCCCCTCCTCCTGAATGAGACCGATGAGATGGAGTGTTCCGTTTTTCTGTGCGGCAAAGTCGATAGCTTTATTGAAGGCGTCGTTTGTAAAAAAGTCACCATCGGAGACACTTTTATCGATTTTTGTCAGGCTCTGATATACGGTTCTTCCCGCTCCTATATTAAGATGCCCCACTTCACTGTTGCCCTGATACCCTTCGGGAAGCCCTGCGCTGAGACCTGAGGTTTTTATCAGAGTGGTCGGATTATTTTTCTCATACTCATCGGTAAATTGAGTGTTGGCTTTATAGATTGCATTGGCTTCGTTTAACTCTCCTTTACCCCATCCATCTCTTAGAATGAGGCAGACTGGTCTTTTTTTCATAGCTGCTCCTGAGTTATGTATAAGTTAAGTATTTGTCTGGTTACGTTTTTTGGTTTGAAACATAATAATATAGGTTAATTCGGGGTTTTGACCAAGATATAAAGAGAGTGATCTCGCCCCCCCCTCTCCCCTCGCTTCCGGGACCGGGTTTCGCTTCCGCGTTTCGTCTTTTCCATCCTGCTGGTTTTGGTAAGTCTGTTCACGGAAGCATGCGCTTCACCAACTCTTAAGTACGTTTCTTCGGCAAGTTGGGAATAAGTCTGATTGGTTTGTTCTGATTGATGTATACCAATGTTACAGAGCACTACAACATCAAGATATTTCATGTTGATGCCTTTTATTTTTTTCGCAATTCATGAATATTCAATAGTTGAGAATTCTCTCCATGGCCACTTAGAGAAGCAATAGGGTTTAAAAAATGATTTTTGCAACGTAAAACGCGAAAAGGCATCAAAGAAGATCAGGATGGTAGAGCCGATGTCATCTGCGGCAGGAGACCATATTTTTATCTTTTCATGATCTGTTTTAACAAATTCATTCGTAACATTACGTCCCCACTGGGACGGGGATGGGTGTTTTGGGGCTATAGACATTACACCCCTATGGGGCTAAAAAAAATAGCAATGAAGAGTGTACCAGCCCCCCTCGGTACACCATCATTGCCAGTGCCGCAACGAGGGGACCGGCAAAGCTGCGGGATATTTTAAACCCACGACCTCCTCGTTCCTACGCGCGTTTTAATCTCTTCACCCCTTCCACCCGACAGAAAGGGTTTCGGACCAAACAATATCTGATCACCTTTTAAGTGCCCGCCAGCTTAAAACACTTTTTGTAATTGTAAATCTATCGTTTGATTCAGGTAGGAATTATATGGTGGAGAGCATAAAAAATAGTGCTATCCAAAGTTTCGTCAGGGACGCTATATTTAAAGCAGGAGTTATACACCCACTATTTTTCTCCTCCCGTCAGGGACGAACAATAAACCGGAGTGATAAGATGCGTGCAGTGATTCAGAGGGTAAGCAGTTCAAAGGTAACCGTTGATGGAGAAACCACCGGCTCAATTGGTCGTGGGATCATGATCCTGCTGGGTGTACATAAAGATGACACCGAAGAGACAGCGGAGTATGTTGCGTCAAAATGCGCAGATCTTCGCATCTTCAGCGACGAAAACGGAAAGATGAATCTCTCTGTTAAGGAGATTGAGGGCGAGGCACTTGTGGTATCCCAGTTTACACTGCTTGGTGACTGTGCCAAGGGGCGGCGTCCCAGTTTTGTCCAGGCAGCTTGTCCGGAAAAAGGGAATCATCTGTATGAGGTTTTTGTTGAGAAGCTGAAAACAGCTATACAGAGTGTACAGACCGGAGTTTTCGGGGCGGACATGAAAGTTGAGCTTGTAAATGATGGCCCGGTGACATTGGTGATTGAGCGATAGCCCTGGCACCCTCTTCTTTTTAAACTCTTTGCCTGCTCAATCAATACCTGCCCCGTCAGTATAACCGCGGATATAATAAAAACCTGATCCGTTGTCATATACAACAGTAACACTTACGGTTCTATCGTGACTTCCCCAGTGAGTAATTGAGGCTCCTGAATTGGGATCCTGATTTTGCTGTTCATGAAGCATAAGCTCACTGTCGCTTCCAGTAACTATGCCTATTCGGTATCTACTCCAGTGTCCGTTTGGGATACTAAGATCAAAAAAGGTAAACTCACCCGGTTCAATGATTGTACCCTCGGGTAGTATGTTTCCACTCCAGGGCGACAATGGCTCCGTATTTTCAGCAACAACAGGTCCCATAGGGGCAAGCTGAATATTGTTTATGGCATACTGGGAGTTCGATTCATTTAAAAATTTTACTCTGAGTGAATTGACCGTTTTCGTACCTGTGGAGGTGGTATCGTTGAGATCACACCCTGAGGTTATGAATATTGCAGCTATAAACGTGAGCACTGCAGCTAATCCACGCATACACTTTTGCACATCCTGTTTTATTCTGTGTCGCATCTGTGCCTCCCGGCAAGGTTCTTATTGTCTATAGGAGAAACGTTTCTCTATATTTAATATAGATCCCAAAAGTTACCAGGAGCATTTTTTATTTTTGTCCCTTTTTTTTCCGAATCTTTATGTAGATCGGTCTTTAAGAAACTTCAATCAAGCCCCGCCTCTTTGTGTTTAACCGCAATAGAATCCGCAAGCTGATCAATTTTGGCAAATGTATCGCTGCCGGGGTTCCCCTTGCACAGCACCGGATCTATTATAGTAACTTTCAGAGCAGAAGTCTGCTCCGCAATTCTTTGTGCCACTTTTGTGCTCCAGCCATAAGATCCAATCACCGTTGCAAATTTCACTTTGGGATGCAGTGCATTTGCAAGACCCGCCGCGTACGAGACCAGCGGATGGGGTGCCATGTGTACTGTCGGGGTTGCAACAACCAAAGTTGCTGCATCAACCAGCGATATCGCAAGCGTACCAAGATCGGTACCAGAGAGCTCAAACTGCTTAACAGCAACACTATGCTCTGTAAGTGAGGCCACAAGATGCTCCACCATCTTTTTGGTACTTCCATGCATGGAGATGTAGGGTATGACCACCAGATTTTTAGGCGTATCAGAAATCCACTCCCGGTAGGCATCAATGATAAACCCTGGATTGCGGTAAACTGCCCCGTGACTCGGTGCAATCATTTCGATCTCCAGAGGCTCAAGCTTTTGAATATTGTTTTTAATAATGCTTCTAAATGGCATCATTATCTCTGCATAGTAGCGCTTTGCGGCTTGGTACACCATCGCTTCATCATCTGCGTACAGACTGGAGGAAGCGATATGTGAACCGAAAAAATCACAGGAAAAGAGTAGCTTCTCCTCCTTTACATAGGTGCACATCGTTTCGGGCCAGTGTACCCAGGGGGTATAGATAAACTGCAGTGTGTATCCACCAAGATCAATCTGCTGCCCGTCCTCAACGGTAACAATTTTTTTCTCCTCAATGTTCAGATGAGCAATCAGAAGCTCTTTTGCTTTAGAACTTGCAACCACCTTTGCATCTGGATATCTGCAAAGCACTGCAGGAATTGCCCCGGAGTGGTCCTGTTCACCGTGCTGGGAGATAACATAATCGATAGAACCAATACCTTTGAGCTGATCCATAAACATGGTCTCAAATGCGGGATCAGCGGTGTCAACCAGGGCAGTTTTTTCCCTCCCCCGGACAAGATAGGCGTTGTAACTGGTGCCATCGGGCAGCGGTATCAGAGAATCAAACAGCCTTCTGTCCCAATCAACGGCACCAAGCCAGTAGATATTATCTCTAAGAGGTCTTGGTTTCATGGTTACATCCTTTGACAGTGTGTGTCACGGTTCTTTTTTGGGCTATATCCTTTGAGCGACATGAAATTCATGGCTTTTTTCCGCCACTAAAAATATACAACAATGTTTATATAATAAGTGCACATTAATTTACTATTTAGTATACTCAATAGGTGGGGGGTCAATAGTGGTGCCTAAGCGAGCCCTTGCCCGGTACCTCTGATAAGGAGCCTGAGATGCAGCGCAAAAAAGTAGTGGTCAAAAACGAGCACGGACTTCACGCCCGTGTCGCACTGAATGTGCTTGAAAAAGCAACGATGCTTGATTCCCGGATTACGGTGTGCAAGGGGTGTGAAAAGGCAAACGGTTGTTCAATACTGGAACTCCTTATGCTAGGAGCAAAGCAGGGTACGGAGCTTGAGATTATTGCAGAGGGAGGGGATGAGGAGAAGAGTGTTGAGCAGATTGTGGGGGTGTTTGGAGAGGGGATATAGATGAGGAACAGGGAATAAACAGAAGGGGTACATGCGATGGTAACCGATACGTTCATTATTCCTGGCCTTTATGGGTCTGATGCTACCCATTGGCAGAGCAGGTGGGAGAAGCTTTATGGCTTTAAGCGGGTGATGCAGAGGGACTGGAACAAACCGGTTTTTTCTCAATGGCAAAATTCACTGTGTGAATTTCTGGCGGGTAACAGGAGTGAAGGCGATTATTTTCTGGTAGTTCATAGCCTTGGCTGCCATCTTGTTGCCCAGAGTCTGCCCCTAATCAGTAGTGGGTTGAAGGGCGTTTTTATGGTCGCACCACCCGATCTTGAAAAAGGCAGTATCGACAGGGACCTGAGTAGTTTTGCGCCCAAGGAGATTCAAAGGGCGGATGTTGCCGGGTATCTTGTGTACAGTGAAAATGATCCCCATGCATCCCCATCATTTTCAGAACATTTTGCTGCACAGCTTTCTATTGCTCCAATAAATATTGGTCGTTGTGGCCATATAAACAGCGATTCAAATCTAGGGAACTGGGATGATGGTTTTAGATTGTTTCAACGCCTTGTAAAAGAGATAGCATCTACAAGTATAAAATAAGTCTGCATCAGCAGAGACTGCAGGTCCTCCTCTTACCAGCTCTTCTATTAGAGCATTCTTGCCATTTTTTACCTGATAAGCTATTTTGTTTTAAGAGAGGAATCTTTTTTTCTATAACTACTAACAGGGATAGTGCCATGTTTCCATACAGAAAATTGACATTTTGGTCTCTTTTACTTCTGATTATGTACCAAACCACCTTTGCAGAGAAGGGATATTACCACCCTAATGCATCATCAGCCTTTTTAGAGTCCCCGGGAACGATAATTGCCGCAATACACCACAGGTTTACAGGCGAGGCATTTGATAAGCCACTGGAGTCGATTCTTGGCACAAGGGGCGGAGCCAATGTATCGATCGCTTTAAGCTACGCACTGCCCTTTGGAATATCGGTTCATGCAGAGCGGGTATGGAATCCCGGCGATAACCGCCTGGGCGTAGGCTACAGACCCCCGCTTGAATTAGTTGCCATTCCCTTTATCGGCATAGATTTTTTCTCATTAAAAGACCCTCCCTCCGATGAGTGGCAGAGGAATTTCTACTATTATGGCGGGGTGGAAGTCCCCATAATCGGTGAGCGTTTAAGGCCCGTGCTATTTGGTGGCTACGATGGTTACCGCAACAATTTCGGCGGGGGCATGGCACTTGACGGAATACTTTTTGAGGGAAGCGGGACAATGGAGCATGTTCGTATGTTCGGAGAGTTTTTCTTTCGGGGGACAGACCCGGTTTATGACTCCTACCACAGTTACAGCATTGGTTTTGGTATCAAGACCTGGGGGCATGACTTCATGATCTATTACGGTAATTCATCACATATAAACTCCCGAGACGGATCACTGGGCAGTGATGGGTTGAAGCCAAGGTACTCTTTCAAGGTGACGAGGATTTTTGGCAGGGAATGAGGGTGGGGGGGGTTTAAGAGCAATCGAAGAAAACTGTTCAGGATTGGGTAGTGTACAGTTTTTGGGTACTTTTCCCCATACCAGTGCTTATGCACAGGGATTGTCCTTTGCGCTGCTTGGTCCCGTTTAGCGATATCAGTGCATCGCGTTGAAGTGAAAATCCTGCCCCAATCCGGATCAAAAATAGCCCGCCTTCTCATCCAGAGCCACCGCACTTTTCATAAATGTGCCGTTTCCCCTGGCGATCAGCTTATCGTTACTGTCAAACACTTCAGATTCTGCAATGTGCAATCTTCTTGAGCTGTTAACGACCCTGCCCACAGCACGTAAAATCCCCTGCTTTGCCGGTCTGAGGAAATAGACATTATAACTGACGGTGAGCAGATGGTAATCAGTAACAAGAGAATTTGCAGCAAAATAGGAGGTATCATCAAGCAGTTTAAAATAGACCGAACCGTGGACCATTTTACCAGACTGCAGGTAACACTCTTTTATCTGTATGGTAACTTCACAGCTTCCCCTTGAAACAGAGATCGATGGCTCATACAAACGGTTTACAGGAGCTCTGAGATACATCTGTTCAAGGCGTTTGTAGTGCTGCTCACGAATCATGGAAAAGACCTCTCTTTTTTGGTTTGGGTACCGGTTGCTTAAACAGATCAGGTAACACCGATAAAATACATAAGGTACACCGTTAGTTTTTAAACAGCCGGCAGATTCTGACCACCAGTGACCCTCACTCCACTCCTAAATCGGCCGCGCGGTCGGTATCGGTATGGGAATCGGTTTCTCAAAAGAGGGCAGTCAAGCTTTTATGAAAGCTGTATCATGCCAAGGAATCGAGGCCAACCGTGACGCCGAGGGGAAGGACAATTCGAACACTGGCACACTATTTGCGCACTCACCCATTCCGTTTCAATGCAACCGTGCACACTTTTTGCGTAACGGCTCCACCCAGTGGAGCAATCTCAGAAAAACACTTCTCACTATCCAATTACCTTTTCCATTTTTCAGAAAAACAGTTCCCATTATCAGAAAAAAGGACCAAAACAGAGCAATTCACCACTCAATCAATCACCTACATGATCTCCCCCCTTTAACTCCTGGGGAGCAGATCCGAATCAATGGAGGTTTAAACATGCGTATCGCTTTATTGGCCTGGGAGTCTCTTCACTCAATTTCTATCGGAGGTGTTGCTGTTCATGTGACAGAGCTTGCTGCTGCCCTGCAGCGTAAGGGCCATGAGGTCCATCTGTTCACCAGAATGCGCTGGCATGATGACTGGCACCATTCCCAAATTGATGGCGTACACTACCACAGAACTCCCTATGCGGGCAGTGCTGATTGTATCGAGGACACCAACAACATGTGCAGATCATTTGTCGATAGTGTCTTTGCAACCGAAGACTACATGGGGAGCCATTTCGATATTATACATGCCCACGACTGGATGACCTCAAATGCAATGGTATGGATCAAGCAGGGACGGGGGCGCAAGGGTATCGTCACAATACATTCAACAGAATACGGAAGGTGCGGGAATAATTTCTACGACGGCCCCTCGGCAAGAATAATGGAGCATGAACGGCACGGAACCTACTGTGCCGACAAGGTTATCACCGTATCAAATCTGCTGAAAAATGAGGTCCAGTGGATCTACAATCTCCCCGACTGGAAAACCAATGTAATAGCAAATGGTATCTCCTACCACGACTTTAACGGCTGGGTCGATCCCGGCAGCATAAAAGCCAGATATGGAATAGGCCCCTTTGATCCTACGGTTCTCTTTGTTGGCAGAATGACCACTCAAAAAGGTCCCGATCTTCTCATGAGAGCGATTCCACATGTTCTTCACCACCACCCAGGGGCAAAATTCATCCTCTCAGGAAACGGTGACATGAGGGGAGAGGTCGAGAATATGGCCCACAGTATGGGTGTGGCACACGCCTGCCGTTTTTACGGTGCTTTCCCAAGAGGAGAGCTTGTGGATCTTTACCGCGCCTGTGATTGTGTGGCGGTACCAAGCAGAAATGAACCCTTTGGCCTTGTGGTACTTGAGGCGTGGGCTGCCGGTAAGCCGGTGGTTGCAACGCATAACGGCACAGAATTTGTCTGGCACGATGTCAACGGTTTCAAGGTATATGCCACTCCTGAATCGATTGCCTGGGGGATAGGCTCATTGTTTGCCAATTTCGATCATGCCCGCTGGATGGGACAGATGGGAAGAGAGGCTGTTGAAAACTCCTTCTCATGGGATCTCATTGCAGAGCAAACCTTGGGGGTATACTGCAGTTAGAACAATAGTGGTTGAATCACTTATATGTTTTGGCGCTTTGGGTAACGACCTCTTTTAACAATAAGGAGATATGAAAATGTCAACGACCCTGTATCCAGACAAGTCCCGTAAGCAGCTTCCCGATGAGTTTCTTGCTTACGACCCAAGCACTGCCACCCAGCAGTATGCTGCGGATTCGGGCCCGTCATTAAACGGAGCCCAATCACTTCGCCAACTATGCTGGGAAATGGGGACACACTTTCCAGAAAAGTTACAGCAGCAGGGGGTCGCACTGCTTGCAGTGTACCCTCATTTGGGATTTATCCAGTGGCACATAAACAACCATTCGGTTACCTGGATAAAAGAGTCTTTCGGTAGTGATTTTGATCACACTGCAAAACTGGTCATTCGTATTTACGATGTAACCAACATTCTCTTTGACGGGTTCAATGCCAACCGTTGGTTCGACATAGAGATTGGTGAGCTGACCGGATCCTATTACCTTAAAACCGACTATTTTGAATCTAACCTGATGGCAGAAGTCGGGTACTGCTTTCGTGACGGCAGATTTGCCCCCTGCGCCCGTTCAAACACCATGTATTTCGATCGGCCAAGGAAATCCTCCCGTCTTAAGACCTCCGGACTGTATGTTAATCAGGCGTTCACCAGGGTTTTTCCCGTGGAAAACGTTGCCTGCGCCTCTCTTTTTGATGAGATGAACTCTTTGCTTCAAAGAACTGGTGATCATCCGATTTCAACGGCTCTCTTTTTAAATGAGATGGCAGTGCTTGAATCTCCCGATGACCAACAACCTGTAAGGCGCTTTCTTGAGGGTATCATCTCAAAGTGTCTGTCCATGGGGACTGCACCCACTCTTTTCTGCAGCAATAAATCGCACCTCCCCTGCGATCAGGTTACTTCGCTATTGGAGAGAATTCAATATACATCCCTGAAAATTACCCGTAAATTTGAAACAAAGCACAGAAAGACTCCCTTTGAGTGCATACAGTGTCATGACTGGTACAGTGCACCGGCTGCATTGAGTGCAGCAGAAAAAACGGGACTTCCTGTTATTGCAGTGATACATTCGACAGAACCACAGAGATCGGGTATGTGCGGTGAGTACAAAGAGGACCTTTCCCACCAGATTGAAAAAATAGAAAGAAGACTTATCGATAAATCAGAGATAGTTCTTACTGCTGATGAATCTACAAAAGACGTTCTGGTACACTACTATAAAAAGAACAGTGATTCGATCGTTATAGTACCAGACACGCTCACAGTATCTGCACAGGAGAACAATGGCGATGATTATATACGGTGCAGGTATGGTCTTTCAAATCAAAAACCGGTTATTTTGTTTGCCGGGCAGATGTCGTATTCGACAGGTGCGGATCTTCTTATTGACTCCATACCCTCCGTTTGTGGTGAATGCTCACAGAGTCAGTTTGTGTTTGCAGGTGATGGGCCTCTTTTGGGAGATCTTCAGCACAGGGCCTGGTGCATGGGAATCAACCATCGCTGCAGATTTACAGGTAATGTATCTTCCGAGGTTTACCACCAGCTCATTTCAGTTGCAGATATAGTTGTCATACCGTCAAGAAACTTACAAGACCCTGCTCTCGCTGAAAATGCCATAGCTGCAGGTAAACCGGTTATTGCGACTCATCAGTCCCGGCTCCATCAGATCCGCCACGGAGTAAACGGACTGCTTGTCTACGACAATACCGGATCGGTTATCTGGGGGCTTAAGGAGATGCTTGCAAATCCTTTACGAGTACTAAAATCTTCGGTCACCAGTAATAGTGGTCTCATGCAAACAACTGAATGCATTGCAGCAATGTACATCAATAAATGGGCACTTGTTGCTCTGCACCGAAGGGAGAAACACAATGGCTAAAGGCTATCTATCACTTGTCCTTCATGCACATCTTCCGTATGTAAGGCACCCGGAGTATGAGTCATTTCTTGAAGAGCGGTGGTTTTTCGAAGCACTTACCGGTACCTATATCCCGCTTATTAAAACATTCAAAAAACTTATTGATGACAAAGTGCCCTTTGAGATAACCATTTCCATTTCACCTACGTTGCTGAGCATGCTTGAAGATCCTATGCTTCAAAAACGGTATGTAAAGCATCTCAATAAATTAATCGAGCTCTCGGAAAAAGAACAGATCAGAAATCTCCATGATGGTCATCTTAAATGGCTTGCATCAGTGTATCACAACCGGTTTTCTGAAATACTTGAGTTATTTAAATCTTATGACGGCAGGCTTTCTGAGGCTTTCCTTGAGCTCCACAATAGCGGTCATGTAAATCTTATCACAACTTCTGCCACCCACGCAGTACTTCCGTTATATATGGCCCAACCTGAGAGCGTACGGGTTCAGATAAACGCAGGTGTTGCAGCATTTGAATCAGTCTTCGGTTTTAAGCCCCAGGGGTTCTGGCTTCCAGAGTGCGCTTACATTCCGGGTATCGAAGAGGTGCTTCGGGAAGAAGGCATACGCTATTTTTTCCTTGAATCTCACGGAATCGATCACGCCGATGTGGTACCCCTTTACGGAATATATGCACCGCTGTTCACTCCTTCGGGGGTTGCAGCTTTTGCCAGAGACCAGGCCAGTACTGAAGAGGTATGGTCTGCAGAGAAAGGGTTCCCCGGAGATCCCGAATACAGAGAGTTCTATCGTGATATTGGACATGAGCTTGATTTCGACTATATCAAACCCTATATAGAGGACAAAATCAGAGTTGACACAGGGATCAAGTACTGCAAAATTACCGGGCCACGTGCACATAAGGAGTACTACGACCCATACAGAGCTTCAGAGCGTGCAGCTTTACATGCCGACATTTACATGAACAAAAGAATCGATCAGGTAAATCATCTTGCATCCACATTGAGCAAGGAGCCGGTTGTAGTTGCAACTTTTGACGCTGAGTTATTTGGTCACTGGTGGTATGAGGGTCCGTTGTGGCTCGATTTCCTTATAAGAAAAATTGCTTTCGATCAATCAGCTCTGGCCCTGATTTCACCTCAGAGCTATCTTGACCGCCACCCGGTTCACCAGTACGGTCAACCTTGCATGTCAAGTTGGGGGCATCGGGGATATTTTGAAGTATGGTGCAACGGGAAAACCGACTGGATACTTGTACATCTGCATGAATGCATTCGCAGAATGAATTTACTTGCCCCAAAGCACCGCATGCTATCGCAAAACCATCCCATAGCCAGGACACTGAATCAGTGTGTCAGGGAACTTCTTCTGGCGCAGAGTTCAGACTGGCCGTTTATGATCACCAACTCCACATCAGAGCAGTACGCATCAAGAAGGGTTCGTGATCATATCAGCAGATTTCATTACCTTGCTGACCTTGTCGAAGCAGGGCAGATTGACACAAGTAGTTTGTCTGCAATCGAGCACCTTGACGATCTTTTTCCTCATGCCGATTACAGGTTGTATGCCTCCGCTGCTACCCCAGCAGCTTAAGTACACCCTGGCGCGCAACATTGGCATGCATCAGCATGGATATTGAGGCCTGTTGACGGATCTCATGGGTAACCATTCTCGCGAGCTCCTCACCTTCATCGATGCCCTCAACCAGGGATTCATACGCCTGTCCGTTTTCGACGGCTGCATTTACAAGCGTTCTTTGTGTTTCAACAGAACGAAGATAACCACTTGTCTGACCAAGATAAGCCATGGCTTTACTTTTCTGCTCATCGATCAGAGCCATTGCTGCTTCCTTGGAACCACCGGCATCAATTGCAAGGCCGGAGGTGTCAAACATCTGATCTGCAGCATATTTTATTTCAAGAACCATGTCGAGCCCATTGGGATCAAGGCTAATACTGGATAAGACGTTATCACTCTGCATCAGTTCCTTGCCATCAAATTTTGCAGCCTGTTTTATTGTGTTCATATTGACCAGTATGGTGCTGAACTCCAGATCGTACAACTCTTTTCTCTCACTTGAGGTACTGCCCATATGATAAAGCTCGGTTATTTCCTTCAGGCGCATAAAGCCATTCACCACTTCGGTACCGGCGGCTTCTGCCACATTGAGCATTGCGGTGCCTCTGGCAAGATTTCTGGTTACTTCATCGTAACCCCGGCGGTCCTGTCTGATTCTCTGAATTCTGATAAACTCACCGATACCATCACTTGGCTGCGCGATTTTCTTTCCTGATGATAATCTGCTGAGTGAGTTTGCAAGAGCATTACTTGACGTTTTGTAATGACTGCCAATACGGCCTGTAGCTAACCTCAATGTGTCAACCATATACACCTCCCTTGTGTGTGGACCCGACATCCTGTTCCGTATGGCTGGCTTCCCCTTCCTGCCAAACGGGGCCGGTTGAAAACAGTACTTCCCCATTTTTTTTATCGGCATGATTTGGAAAAACTTTATCTGTTTTTTTT